>JAXDMH010000043.1:0-4011 GCA_034666225.1 Myxococcales bacterium | reverse complement strand
CTCGCGCGCGCACCAGGAGAAGCTATCGGCGCAGAGCCGCATCGACGCCCCCGGCGGGTAGATGTACGTGCCGCGCGCGATGTACTCCTTGAGGATGTCGTTCTGGATCGTCCCCGACAGCTTGTCGCGGGCGATGCCGCGCTCGTCGGCCACGGCGACGTAGAGACAGAGCAGCGTGGCCGCCGTGGCGTTGATGGTCATCGACGTCGACACGCGGTCGAGAGGCAGTCCGTCCAGCAGCGTGCGCATGTCGTCGACCGTGCAGATGGACACGCCGGTGCGACCCACCTCGCCGCGGGCCAGCGCGTGGTCGGCGTCGCGCCCCATCTGCGTCGGCAGATCAAAGGCCACCGACAGGCCGGTCTGGCCGGCGCCCAGCAGAAACTTGTAGCGACGGTTTGATTCCTCGGCCGTGCCAAAGCCGGCGTACTGGCGCATGGTCCACAGGCGACCGCGGTACATGGTGGGGTGGATCCCCCGCGTGAACGGAAATTGCCCCGGCTCGCCCAGGTCGCGCTGGTGATCAAAGGGCGGTGTCTGCTGGGCCGGTGATCCCGGCGCGTAGAACGGCGCCAGCGGGATCTCGGCCGCCGTCTGGATCTTCTCGCGGCTTTTGTCCCGGCCCTTGTCCTTCATTAGTTGTACGTCTGTACGTCAGCCGAAGACGATCTCGGGAACGTCACCGCGGATGGCCAGCCGCGGTTCGGTCTTGGACTGGATCTCCTCGACTGAAACGCCCGGCGCCCGTTCCAGTAACACCAGTCCCTCCGCTGCCACGTCGATCACCGCCAGGTCGGTGATGATCCGGTGCACCGCCTTGACCGCGGTCAGCGGCAGCGAACAGCGGCGCAGGATCTTCTTCTCGTCGCCCTTGGCCACGTGCTCCATCATCACCACCACGCGCTTGGCCGCCGCCACCAGATCCATGGCGCCCCCCATCCCCTTGACCATCTTGCCGGGGATCATCCAGTTCGCCAGATCGCCGGTCTCGGCCACCTGCATCGCGCCCAGGATGGCGCAGTCGATGTGGCCGCCGCGAATCATGGCGAATGAATCCGCCGACGAGAAATAGGCGCTGCCCGGGATCTCCGTCACCGTCTGCTTGCCGGCGTTGATCAGGTCCGGATCCTCTTCGCCTTCCAGCGGAAAAGGCCCGATCCCCAGCAGGCCGTTCTCTGACTGCAGGATCACGTCGACGTCGGGCGGAATGAAATTCGCCACCAGCGTCGGCATGCCGATTCCCAGGTTGACGTACATGCCGTCGCGCAGCTCGCGGGCTGCGCGCTGGGCGATCTGATCGCGATTGAGACCCGGCATCAGGCGCTCCTTTTGCGGACGGTGCGTTGCTCGATTGGCTTTTCGAAGGCGGCGCCTTTCACCACGCGCTGGACGTAGATGCCGGGCGTGTGCACCAGGTCGGGATCCAGTTGTCCCGGTTCAACCAGTTCTTCCACCTCGGCGATGGTGAAGCGGCCGGCGGTGGCTACCATCGGGTTAAAGTTGCGCGTGGTCTTTCGGTAGACCAGGTTGCCGAACCGATCGCCCTTCCAGGCCTTGACGATGGCGACGTCGGCGGTCAGGGCCTGTTCCAGGACGTACATGCGCCCGCCAAATTCGCGCGTCTCCTTGCCCTCGGCGACCAGCGTGCCGTATCCGGTGGCCGTGTAAAAAGCCGGGATGCCGGCGCCGCCCGCCCGGATGCGTTCGGCCAGCGTCCCTTGCGGCACCAGCTCGACCTCCAGTTTGCCGTCGAGAAACAGGCGCTCAAAGGTCTTGTTCTCGCCGACATAGCTGGCGATCATCTTCTTCACCTGACCGTTGCCCAGCAGGATGCCCAGGCCCTTGCTGTCGATGCCGCAGTTATTGGAGATCACCGTCAGGTTCTTGGTTCCCCGCCGGCGAATGGCCTGGATCAGGTTCTCCGGGATCCCGCACAGGCCAAACCCTCCGGCCATCAACGTGGCGCCATCCTGCAACTGGGCGATGGCGTCGTCAGCGCTGGCGACTGTTTTGTCCATGGGGCGGCGATTCTATCCGAGATTATCCTTATGGCTATCAGCCGGCTCCGCATGGCGCCGCCTCCCTTGCAGTGAGATAATTGCGGCCACCGCAATGGCGATCGTGACGTTCACCACCGACTTTGGATTCAGCGATGGTTATGTTGCCGCGATGAAGGGCGTTGTGTTGTCGCTGGCACCGCAGGCCACCCTGGTCGATGTGGCCCACGGGATCTCGGCCCAGGACGTGGTGGGCGGCGCGGTGGCGCTGGCCCAGGCGGCGCCGCTGTTTCCGCCTGGCACCGTCCACGTCGCCGTCATTGATCCCGGTGTCGGGTCGCCGCGCGCCGGCCTCGTCATCGAATCGGGGGGCAGCTTTTTCGTCGGGCCCGACAACGGCGTGCTGTCGCTGGCGGCGCGCGCTCCCCGGCGCGCCTTTCGCATTGATTCGCCCCAGTTTCGCCGCGAATCGGTCAGCCCCACCTTCCACGGCCGCGACATCTTTGCCCCCACCGCCGGTCGACTGGCCGCCGGGGCCCGCCCCGACGAAGCCGGGCCCGAGCTGCCGTCGGTCATGGAGCTGGGGGCGCCCACCTTGCGCCACCTGGCCGACCACGTGGAAGGCACCGTCATTCACGTCGACGGGTTCGGAAATTTGATCACGTCGATCACCGGCGATCTGATCCCCGTCGCCGCCGGCGATGGCCCCATCGCCGAAGTGGAGGTCGAGGTCGAGGGCGGCGAGGGGAAGTTCCATCCCATCCTGGCGCGCACGTTCTCGGACGTTGAACCGAACCGATTGGTCGCCTATATCGGAAGTGGAGGGCAATTGGAGATCGCCTTGCGCAACGGTTCGGCGGCGCGATTCACGGGCGCCTCCCGGGGCAGCCCGGTGCGGATGCGAGGGCTGGCATGAGCGGGCGGGCCCTGGCTGCGGCGGCGTTCGGCGTCGCGCTGGTGGCGATCGGCAGCGGCTGCACGGTGGGCAGCGGCGTCGGTTCGGCCAGTGGAGATGTCTACGTCTTCAGTTGCAGCTGCACCGCCTTCGAATGTTCCGGCGGTACCGACATGGGCTCACTCGCCGATCCGGCGCCGTTCGATCTGTCGCCCCACTTCTTTGCCGGCGAGCCCATCGACGACATCTCGCGCGCCCGCATCGTCAACAACCGGATGATCCTGCGCATGATGCGCACCGGAAACCGAATCGAAGTGAACGACACCCTGTATTTCGACGTCCAGAGCGCCTACGAGGTCGCCCGCTGTGTTCGGGGGCGGACCATGGGCGGCCAGCCTGACTGGGACACCTCGGGCTGGTGCGACTGGACGGGCGGGCAGGGCGGCAACGTGGTGGCGGAACGACCGCGGATCAAGATCGGGCCGCTGCTTCCCGTGCGGTCGTCGCTGTCGCTGATGTACTCGTGCAACTTTGCCCGGGTGGTGGGCGTGGGCGTCGACGGCTCGTGGATCGAGTTTCAGGACTTCGGGACGGCCGCCCAGCCGGATCTGCCGCCCGAGATGCGCAGCCAGGTCCTGGGCAGCTTCAAGGTCGATTTCGGGTCGCGGCTGCGCGCCAACTTTCACGTCGAGCTGGACGACGAGCGCCGGATCGCCGCCATGAAGAATTTCGATCCGATCCCCATGCAAGAGATCAAAGGTTCGCTGACCGGCTCCTTTGATTTCGATCTCGAGCGTGGTCGCGCCGCGCAGCTGTTCCCGTAACCGCGGCGGCCGCCGTGGACGACCTCTTCGTCGAGATCGAATCGCTGGCGCCCGGGGGCGACGCCGTTGGCAGGCAGCAGGGTGGCGGCGACAGCGATGGGCGCGTGACGTTCGTTCCGCTGGCCGCGCCTGGCGAGCGCGTGCGAACGCGCATCGTGCGCGCACAGGGGAAGGTGGCCTGGGGCGAGCTGCTGGAGATCCAGCGCGCCGGTCCCGACCGCGTGCCGCCGCCCTGTCCGTTGTTCGGCGCCTGCGGCGGCTGCCAGTGACAGCACGTCACCATCGACGCCCAGCG
>JAXDMH010000042.1:0-5635 GCA_034666225.1 Myxococcales bacterium | reverse complement strand
GGCCAGCTTGTCACCGAGATGAATCGCATGACTGAGGCGCTGAAGGCCGCCCGGCAGAATGACCGGGCCCACACCGAGAACACGGAGCGCGAAAATCAGTTCCTGCAGGACAGAGTCGACGCGCTGCTGAAGGTCGTGCAGGAAGTCGGCAGCGGCGATCTGACCCAGGAAGTGACCATCAGCGGCCAGGACGCCATCGGTCAGATGGGCGAAGGCCTGCAGCACCTGATCGAGGACCTGAACAAGAACATGGCGTCGATCGCCCGGACGGCGCAGGCCCTGGCCGCATCGTCGGAACAGATGACCGCCTGGTCGCAGCAGATGGCGGCCAATTCCGAGGAGACCTCGGCCCAGGCCGAGACCGTGTCGGCCGCCGCCGAGCAGGTCAGCCGCAACGTCGCCACGGTGGCCGCCGGCGCCGATGAGATGACCGCGTCCATCAAGGAGATCGCCAGGAGCGTGCACGACGCCCGCAAGATCGCCATCACCGCCGTCGACGTCGCAGAGGTCACCAACATGACCATCACCAAGCTGGGCGCCAGCTCGCTGGAGATTGGCAAGGTGATCAAGGTGATCAATTCCATCGCCGAGCAGACCAACCTGCTGGCCCTGAACGCCACCATCGAAGCGGCGCGGGCCGGCGAGGCCGGCAAGGGGTTCGCCGTGGTTGCCAACGAGGTCAAGGAGCTGGCCAAGGAGACCGCCAAGGCCACCCAGGACATCAGCCAGAAGATCGAGGCCATCCAGGGCGACACCGCCCACGCCGTCAAGGCCATCAAGGAGATCTGCGCCATCATCCGCCAGGTCAGCGACATCTCGGGCACCATCGCCAGCGCCGTCGAGGAGCAGACCGCCACCACGAACGAGATCGGACGCAACGTTTCAGAAGCGGCCAAAGGGACCAGCGACATCGCCCGCAACATCACCGGCGTGGCCACGTCCGCGCAAGGCACCGCCTCGGGCGCCACGGAGACCCAGGCCGCGGCGACCGCCCTGTCGCACATGGCGGTCGAACTGCAAGAGCTGGTCAGTCAATTTCTGCTGGCCGACGACAACGATCGCTCGCGGCTGAGCGGGCGTGTGGTGTCCGGCCGGGCCCGCGCCGGCGCCGACGCCAGCGCCAGCCGCGCGCCCGCCCGCGCGACCGGCGTCAGCAACGGTCGGGCGAGAACAAACGGCGTCACCACGCCCAACGGCGCCAACGGCGCCAGTCACCCGGACGAGGCGCCCGCAGCGCCGCGTGGCGGTCGACGACACAGAGACGACGAGCTGCTCTGAGCCTGCCCATGCGTCGTATTCGCGTCCTGGTGGTCGATGATTCGGTGGTGGCCCGCCGGCTGATCAGCGATGCCATCGCCAGCGATCCGGCCCTGGAGGTCGTGGGAACGGCGTCGCACGGGGGCATCGCCCTCAAGAAGCTGCCCCTGCTGAATCCGGACATCGTCACCATGGACATCGAGATGCCGGAGATGGACGGCCTGGCCGCGCTGGCCGAGATTCGCAAGCTCGATCGCAAGCTGCCGGTGGTGATGGTCAGCTCGCTGACGGTGCGAGGCGCCGCGGCCACCCTGGACGCCCTGGCCCTGGGCGCCAGCGACTACGTCACCAAACCGACCAGCGCCAGCGGCGTCGCCGGTCGAGACCAGATGCTGGCCGAGCTGGTGGCCAAGCTGAAGGCGTTCGGCGGCGGCCCCACGCCGGCGCGCCAGGCGACGCATCCCCCGGCGCGACATCAACCGCTGGCCGCGGCTCCGTCGACGTCCACGACCCGGCGACGGATCGACGTCGTCGCCATCGCCATTTCCACGGGCGGGCCCAACGCCCTGGCCGCGATGATCCCGCAGATCCCACGCGATTTTCCGGTGCCCATCTTGATCGTTCAACACATGCCGCCTCTGTTCACCAAGCTGCTGGCCGATCGCCTGGCGGCCCGGTCCGCCGTCGCGGTGAAGGAGGCAGCCGCCGGCGACACGATGGAAGCCGGCACCGTCTACATCGCGCCCGGCAATCACCACATGCTGGTGCGCCGCACGGGGCCGGGCGTTTCGGTCGTCCTTGATCAGGGCCCACCTGAAAACTCCTGCCGCCCGGCCGCCGACGTGCTGCTGCGTTCGGTGGCCGACGTCTATGGCCCGGGCACGCTGGCCGTCATCATGACCGGGATGGGGCACGACGGCCTGGCGGGCTGCCAGGCCATTCGCCAGCAGGGCGGTCAGGTGTTCGCCCAGGACGAACAGAGCAGCATCGTCTGGGGCATGCCGGGGTTCGTCGTCGAGGCCGGGCTGGCCGACGAGATACTGTCGCTGGGCGCCCTGCCCGCCGCCATCGTGCGGCGCGCCGCCGTCGGGCGCGGGCTGCCGCTGTCCGTCGCGGGAGGTCGCGGGTGACCAGGGCGCTGCGCAGCGCGGTCGCGGCGTCGGGCGCTTCGTCGGGCGCTTCGTCCGGCGCTTCGTCGGGCGTTTCGTCCGGCTCCGGCGCGGCGTTCGATTACCTGCGCAAGATGATCTACGACGGCGCCGCCATCGTTCTGGACGAAGACAAACGGTACCTGCTGGAGGCGCGCCTGGGCCCGCTTCTGCTGGGTGAACGACTGCGGTCCTTCGACGACCTGGTCGCCCGCCTGATGGCGCCCGACGGCGGCCTCCTTCGCCAGCGCGTGATCGAGGCGCTGACCACCAACGAGACCTCGTTCTTCCGCGACAAACGCGCCTTCCAGGCCTTTCGTTACCATGTCATTCCGCAGCTGCTGCTCGACCGCGCCCGCTCGCGGCGGATCAGCATCTGGTGCGGCGCCAGCTCGACGGGGCAGGAACCGTACAGCGTCGCGCTGATGCTGAAAGAGTTCGACCGCGTCCTGTCCGACTGGACGGTGGAGCTCCTGGCCACGGACATCTCGACCGAGGTGCTGGCGCGCGCCGCCGCCGGCGTCTTTTCGCAGATGGAGATCAATCGAGGAATGTCGCCGTCGCTGCTGTCCCGTTTTTTCGACAGGAGCGGCAACGACTGGATCATTCGCGACGAAGTGCGAAGGATGGTCACCTTCCGGCAGATGAATCTCATCGATCACTGGTCGTACCTGCACGACGTCGACGTCGTGTTCCTGCGCAACGTCCTCATCTATTTCGACGTACCGACCAAGCGGCGCATCTTCGAAAAGCTGTGCCGGACGCTGCGCATCGGCGGTTACCTGTTCCTGGGCAGCGTGGAGAGCACGCTGAACCTCACCGACAACTTCAGGGAAGTCGCTCTTGGCAAGAGCATCTTCTACCAGCGGATCAATTGAGGTTTTGCAGTGATGACAAAGCTCCCCAATCCGGAACGACTGGCCGCCCTGGTCTCCAACGTCACGCAGACCATGTGCGGCATCTCGTTCGGGATCGCCCAGCCGAACGATCCAGCGATCGCCTGCTGGCGCATGGCCGCGCTGAACATCAGCGGCGCGCACCCGCTGCACATGGCGCTTTATTCCGACGAGGTGGGGTGCACCGCCCTTGGCTCGGCGCTGTTCGATTGCGCGCCGGACGCCCTGGACAGCAGTATGATCAACGACTCGTTATGCGAGCTCCTCAACATGGCGGCCGGACAGATCAAGGGCGCCCTGGCCCTGGACCAGACGCTGGGCCTGCCCAAGATCATCACCGTCGCCGAGCTGTCACCGCGCGCGCAGACCGCGCTGCAAGACGGTGTTCTCTTGCGCAGCCGCGACGCCGTGAACTTGATGATCTCGATCTCGGAGGGACACGAATGAGGTCGCCCCGGAAAACGAAAGGGAAAGGAGCCGTCTGATGGGCAAGATCCTGACCGTCGACGACAGCCGCGCCGTTCGTATGTTGGTGGGCAAGCAGGCGCGCGAGCTGGGGCTGGACGTTGTCGAGGCCGATGACGGCCAGCAGGCCCTGGCCCGCATCGCCGAGGATCACTACGACATCATCGTCCTCGACATCACCATGCCGGTGCTGGACGGTCCGGCGTTCCTGGCCGAGCTGCGCCAGAAGGGCGATCTGACGCCGGTCCTGATGCTGACCTCGGAATCCAAGCGGTCGATCGTGACCACGCTGATGAAGCTGGGGATCGACGATTTCATCTTGAAGCCGTTCAAGGCCGAAGAGCTGAAGGCCAAAATGGCAAAGGTGCTGGCAAAGGGGCTGGCCAAAGGTGCGCACGCGGACGCAGCGCCGGCGACGACCGCTGCCGGCTCCGACGAATCGGCCGGCGCCGGCGGCGACCCGGCCGGAGGCGCCAAGCCGAACGTGGACATCCTGGTCGTCGACGACATGGAGAACGTGCAGAAGCGCCTGCGCTCGATGATTCCGGAGGCGGTGTCGCTGCGGGGCGTGACCACCGCCCACGCGGCGTTGATCGCGGCGCGCGATCGGACGTTTCGCCTGATCATGATCGACAACGACATCCCCAGCACCGACAGCACGTCGCTGATGCGCCAGCTGCGCGTCGTCCAGCCGCAGGCGGCGTTCGTGTCGCTGACCCTGCGCACGGTCAGCAAGGCCCAGGAAGAGGCCCGGGCGGCCGGATTCGAAGCGACGCTGTTCAAGCCATTCGACCAGGTCGCGCTGGACGAGCTGCTGCAGCGGTTCTTCGACAACAAGGAGCTTCTGGTCATCAACGAGAACGTGCTGGCGGTGGCCCCGTTCACCGGGCGCGAGGCCAAGTTACCCAGCTATTTTGGCCAGGTCGGCGGCAAGGTTCCCAAGGCTGTCGAGGAGATGGCCGCCGCCTGTTTTGCCGAGGTGGTGGTGGACATCGCCGCGATGCCGGTCCTGCCCGAGCAGTCGGCCCGCCTGGTGTTGCAGATCAAGGAGCATTGCCGCCGCGTCGGCCTGGAGATGCGCCTGGTGGGGTCGACTGAACTGCAAGGCGTCTTGCGGCAACTGGCGGACACAGCCGACGTGCCGGTGTATGCCTCGGTCAGCGACGCGCAGTCCGGACATCCGTTGCCGTCGCCGAAGGAGCGGACCAGGTGAGCACCGCAGGACCACCATCGGACACACCGCCCCCGCCCGCCGCGCCCGAGGGGCGCATCGCCGCCGAGATGGAGAAGATCGTCACCAAACGAATCGCCTCCGATCAGCTGATCTTGCCGGCGATCCCGGCCGTGGCGCTGAAGTGTCTGCAGCTGATCAAGAATCCCGATTTTTCTTTGAAGGACGCCGCAGCGATCATTGAACGCGATCCCATCCTGACCGCGCGCATCCTGCGCCTGGCCAACAGCGCCGGCATGGCCACCCGCGATCCCGCGCAAAGCGTGCTGGCGGCCGTCACCCGCCTGGGCCTGCAAAAGCTGCGAACGTTCCTGGTCGAATCGTCGGCGCGCCAGGTGTTCGAATCGCGCGACCCGCGCATCGTCGAGGCGTCGCGCAAGGTGTGGGAGCATTCGCTGGCCGTGGCGATCCTGGCGCGCGACGTGGTCGCGTTCTCCAATGCCGGCCCACCCGATTTTGGATACCTGGGCGGCCTGCTGCACGACGTGGGAAAGCCGGTCGTCGCCGCCATGCTGCTGGAAGCGGAGAAGGCCATCCTGGGCGCCAAGAGCACCGCCACCTGGATCGGGTCCGCCGAATGGATCAGCGTCATCCAGCGCGTCCACCGCCATGTGGGCGTGGCGCTGGCCGAGAAATGG
>JAXDMH010000041.1:0-5997 GCA_034666225.1 Myxococcales bacterium | reverse complement strand
GGCGTCTTCCCCCGCGTTCCCAGGCCGGAGAAGATCGCCACCGATCACCCGCTCGAGCACCGCCTCAAGACCGGCGTGCCAGGCCTCGACAAGCTGATGAACGGCGGCATCCCCAGGGGATATTCGGTGCTGGTGGCGGGGCCCTCTGGATCCGGCAAGACCGTGCTCTCCAACCAGTTCATCGTCGAGGGCATCAGCCACGGCGAAAAGGGGATCATCGCCGTATTCGAGAAGCGCCCCAACGATTATCTGCAGACAACCCCGCATGGAGCGGCGTTTCAGAAGCTGATCCGTCAGGGCAAGCTAGAAGTTGTCTACCTGCGGCCCCTGGATCTCTCGATCGACGAGACCTTGCTGGAGCTTCGCGATGCTGTAAAGCGGATCGGCGCCAAGCGGGCGGTCATCGATTCGCTGTCCGGCCTGGAGCTGGCGCTGGCCCCGACCTTCCGAGAGGACTTCCGCGAATCCCTCTATCGATTGCTGGGAGCGCTGACGGGCCTCGGCGTCACGGTGATGGCGACGGTCGAGCTGGACGACTCGTACGTGGATCTCCGATTGAGTCCCCAGGGCATCGCCTTTCTCACCGACGCCATCATTGTCCAGCGCTATGTCGAGATCGACGGCGAGCTGAGGCGCGTGATGTCGGTGGTCAAGTTACACGCCAGCCAGCACAGCAAGGATCTGCGAGAGTATGAGGTCGCGCCCGACGGGGGCATCGTCGTGGGCAAGGCCCTGAGGGGATACCAGGGCCTCCTCACGGGGACGCCAGCGGTGGGAGGGAAGAAGCGACCAAGGTAAGTTGGTGGCACTGCGGCTCTTGCGGTAACGCCTGTCCGTACATCAACGCCATATGCTCGAACGGCGCCTGCGCGAACCTGCGGAAGTGCGGATGGCAGTCCAGTCGCGATGGGGTGTGCGCGACGCTAGGGGAGGATGCGGGCCCGGGATCAATGCTTGTAACGACGGAAAATCGGCCCCCCGCCCCCAGGCGGGGGGTCCCGTTCCCCGGATACGCGTCGCCGCGGGCGCCGATGGCTCAGTTGATCGTGCCGACCTCGTATTTGCCCACGGCGACACTCTTGTGGGCCAGTCCTCCGTGTCCATATTGGACCTCCCGCCGCCCGCCAATTGAAACGGGCGGCCTCCAAGGAGGTTCCGATGGTAGCTCTGGATTTGCAGGTCCCGATGCCCGCGACCGTGGTCGAGGTCTTGCGCTGCACGCCCGAAAAAGAAAGGGGGAGCAGCTTTTCTGGATTTCGCCTGGTCGCCGAGAATGACGGCACCACCGCAGCCCCTGGTCGAACGGCCGCTCCCACGGATCCCAATGGCGCCACCGGCAGCGGCACCGCGCCCAACACGGAGAAGATGGCCGACCCAGACACGAGTACCGGCAAACCCCGAAGCAAGAAGTCAAAGCATCGGCACGACAAAGGCGCAGGCGGAGCGGGCGGATCAGGTTCCACCGACAACGGCACCGGTGGCGGCGGCCCCTCGCCAGCCAATCACTGACGCCGGCGCGGGGATTGCTCGCTCACGTTGCCTCACCCGGCTGACAGGGCGGGCGCCCCTATTTCCTTTCGCCGGAAAGGTATTATGGTCGGTCCATGCTCGGTGCTCGGCTAGCGACAGGACTGCTGTGCCTTTCACTGCTGCTTGCGTGCAGCTCGCAACCGACCGGTCTGATGGTCAACGTGAACATGGCCGGCTTCGAAGTGGACGAATTGCAGTTCGGCGTCAGCGTTTCAGGGCCGTCCGGGAACGCCGGCAAGGTCTTGATCGATCCGTCCAGCAAAGGCCGCGTCCACGGCGCGTTTCACGGCAAGAATCGCGAACGCCAACCGATCTACGTCGACGATCAAGACAGTTCGCAAGACGTGGTGTGTGAAGTGACCGGCCGCTTGAATGGCACGACCGTGGCCTCCGGAAACACAACGGGAAGCCTCAGGCTCCACGAACTGACCGAAGTTACGGTGGTGCTTGGACGTTCGGATCTTCCGGGCCGTGGAGATACGGGTGGTGAGACGCCGATTGATGGCGGCGCTGATACGGCCACAGGCGACGATGGTTCTTCACCAATCGACGTCGGTTCTGGCGGCAGCGGTGGTCACCCCGACGGAAACAGCGGAACGGGGGGACGCCCCGATGCACCGGGCGGCGGGTCCGGCGGGTCCGGGGGTCACGGCGGAAGCGGCGGACAACCGGGCATGCCAGGCGGCGGATCCGGGGGTCACGGCGGAAGCGGCGGACAACCGGGCATGCCGGGCGGCGGATCCGGCGGTCGCAACGGAAGCGGCGGCGCCCCGGGTACCGGAGGCACCCCGGGCACCGGCGGCGCCCCGGGCACCGGAGGTCATCCCGGCATGCCGGGAGGTGGTTCCGGAGGCATGGGCGGTCCAATGCCCCCTCCGCTCAAGGGCAAAGGCGCGACCTGCCAATCCAAAGCGGATTGCGCGACAGGATTCTGCGTTGACGGCATCTGTTGCGCCGTTCCCTGCATCGGTGGTTGTCGCGTTTGCAACGATCCCAGTGCGCGCGGCGACTGTCGGATGGTAACTGCCGGCGGGCATGACCCCCGGGGTAGCTGCCAGGCTCGGTCGTCTTGCGACGCCAACGGTACCTGCGACGGCAATGGCGGCTGCGCCTTCGCCCGGGCGGGGACCGACTGTGGGGCCGCTTCGTGCAAGAACAAGAATTTCGTCATTCCAGGCAGCAAATGCGATGGGTCGGGTGTCTGCCTGCCCGGTACGTCGACGGTCAAATGCGACAAGGGCCTCATGTGCCTGAACGGGGCTTGCCTTTAGTGTCGGCGGACGGCCAGCGACGGCAACAGCCGTGCCCGTTGACCCGCCTCTGCGCGGTCTGCGGAAGACGATTCAAAAGTGGCACGTCCGTCTGCCCGACCGACAAGGGTCCCCTGAACCGCGACGATCCCCGCGTCGCCCAGCTGGGTGGCTATCGTTTGATCGAATGCATCGGCGAAGGAGGGATGGGCGCCGTCTACCGAGCGGTCCAGACCAAGTTAGGTCGCTCGGTCGCCATCAAGATCCTGCGGTACCAGCTGGCCGCAAACTCCCAGCTGGTCAGCCGATTTCTCCATGAGGCGCGCGCCGCCAACATCGTTTGCGACCCGCACGTCATCGAGGTCTTCGATTTTGTGGAGACGGGCAACGATATCTACTTCGTGATGGAGCTGTTGCGCGGCCAGGACCTCTATGACGCCATCCACCTGCCCGACAGCGCGCCCATGACCATCGATCGCGCTGTTGCCATTCTCGAACAAATCGCAGCCGGCCTGCAGGCCGCTCATCAACACAAGATTGTTCATCGCGATATCAAGCCTGAGAATATCTTTCTTGCCGAGAGACCGACCACGTCCGATTTCGTGAAGATCATCGATTTCGGGATAGCCAAGCTGGATCGTCCGGACGGTCACGCGACCCTGGAGGGTGCCGTGCTGGGAACCCCCGAATACATGCCACCCGAACAGGTGCGTGGACGGGCCGTTGACGCGCGCTCTGATGTCTATTCGCTGGGCTGCCTTGCCTACGAAATGTTTTCGCGGCAGCCGGTGTTTCGCGGCCAAAACGCCGTCGACGTCCTGTCGATGCAGCTCACCAAGCAACCGACGTCGCTGCGCCAATTGGTGCCGACGGTCCCCGAAGCCATCGACAAGCTCGTCATGAGTGCCCTGTCCAAAGATCCCAGTGATCGGCCACCCACCGCCCGCGCCTTCGCCGAATCATTGGCCCGCGCCACTGGCCGCGAACTATCGGATCCCAACTTGTTCACCAGGACGTGCTCGCCGGCCGTTCGTCCAGATCAGGTGGAACTCGTTCTGCGTGCCAGCGATCATCGGACAAGGAACTGGAGACCGCTCCTCACCGTCGCGATGACGTGCATTTTTCTGATTGGCGCGATCGTGCTTGGGAGTCGAGGACACGGGCGCCCCGGCCCTGATCACCTGCCTGTCGAGGCGATGAGGTCAGCACCAAGCTTCGAAGCCGAACCCGAATCCGAACCCGCGCCGCAGCTTCAACCCAGCGTCGTCGAGCACCCGTCACGACGCCGGCATGAGCGCGTGCCCGGCCCATCAAGACGAACGCCTTTGTCTTCGCATACCGACACGATAAATCCGTTCGCCGACTGAGAGGCGACGTTTTAGAATGGCGCGACCGATAGCCCCAGACCAGCGGTCCAAGGTTCGCGCCCGTTCAGGCTGAAGGGCTGGCTGAATCCAGCCAGCAGGGCGACATAGGCGTTCGACCATTCGATCGACGTGTTCACCGCCGCCATTGTCATTGGTCTGCCCGAAGGCAAGTTCCTGTCACGATCATGATCCCAATAGCGGGTGGCCGACACCCCCGCCGCCGGGACGAACGGTCCCAGCAAATAGCTGACAAAGGCGTACGCGGTTGCGCTCGGCGAACGGTAATTCTGGATCGCGTTCTCTCCGCCTGGATAGCTCAGCACGGCGCCCAGCACGCTGGCGCCCCAGATGTTGTCGATCGTGTGGTCGACCAGCGCCGTGCCGCTGAATTTTCCGGCGCCGAGTTGTTTGTCCTGGGTAAAGGGGCTGCCGCCGTCCAGTCCTACGTCGTATGTGCCCGTGGGAAACCCAATCGACAGTGTGACCGTGGTGTCATTGATCTCTCCCAAACGACGCGTAACGAGCGCGTTGATGTCTCCCAGACCCCGGTTCACGGCGTCGAACCCCAGCCCGACCGGATTCCTGACGTATTTGTAGACGTACGGAATGATGACGCCGACGCGCCATTTCTCCCCCACATCTTTGCTGAGCTGATTGAGAACCGTGTAAGCGTATCCCGCATCGAGATGGCGCTGAGAGTCGTACCCGGCGGTGTAGTTCGCCTGGACCTGGACCCCGAACAACCCACCGCTGACGTTGCGGCCGATCCATTTGATCCCGCCGGTTCCGACGGAGCTTCCGGCACCGCACCCGCCGATGGTTTCCCAGCTTGCCAACAAGGTGCCCAGGCGCGCGACGCGAAAGGCCGTTGCACCGTCGCGGAGCAAGTCCGGACCGCCAATCGCGCCCGATCCCCGAGCAGCCACGGCTCTCTCGATCTCGTCCAATCGCCGGATCCTGCCCCGAACGGCGTTGGCGTGGTCAAGCACCGGCCACAGCGTGGCGACGGACAATACGACGCCCAGGCTGACGCCGAGCTCTCGTACCGATACGTTGCGGAAGCGCACTTTGATGGTGGTCCTGCGGTGGCAATTCCGTCGGGTGCCAGAAGTCAGGCGAAGACAAGGCTCGTGGCTCGAGGCGGCTCACGCTCTATTTGGTGGCCCAAGGGAGGAAGCCTTTCGCGGCCATTCCGGCGAAGGCGCGGTCGGCCCAGAGTCGGTGTCCGGTCATGTTGTAATGATGGTCGTCCTGCATGGGAATACCGTCCGTTGGGATGAGGAACGAATTCGAAATCGTCGCCTCCAGGTGGGAAAGCTGAGCGATGACCTGGGGAGCGCCGCAACAAGTCGGTGCAAGATCGCCGGTGGCCCCTCGCTCGTAGTCGCCCATGATGAACGGCAAGTTGGGCTCACCCAGGTCGGTTCGATAATCCACGGCCATGTTGTTGAGGCAGGCGAGAAAGCCGCCGTTCTGAGCCCTGGGATCGGTGCGTGCGTCGAACGAGAGCATGACGAACAGGCCTCCGAAGGTCACCTTGCCCTTGAGCTCACGCGCCGGCCCCATCATCGTCTCGTAAAAGATGCCGCCCTTGCGAAAGGAAAAACAATTGCCCGAAAATTCGACTGCTTTCCCCTGGCCGATCGAGACCACGTAAGCGTCCGGAGCCACAGCGAGCGCGTGTCGCAGCAGCGCCATGCCCGGCCCGGCGCCTTGGTTCGAAGGCGAGATACCGGGTGTGCCGCCATCGGGGCACAGCCATTCTTTGGCCGGAGTCCAGATCCCGCCCGCCTGGTACCGCCAAAGGTGGGGATCCGTGTTGTAGAAATAAGGGATCTGATCGGCGGGAT
>JAXDMH010000040.1:0-2559 GCA_034666225.1 Myxococcales bacterium | reverse complement strand
AGCCCGCCACCCTCGCCCAATCCCCACACCAGCCGTTCGTGGTTGGTCGGCATCAGCTTGCGATGGTGAAGCGCCAGCCGGCCGTCGGGAGCGTGGATCAGAATGGTGTTGTAGAGGGTGCCGCCGGCCCGCTCGTTGACGCCGGTGGTGAGCCAGATGCCGTGCTCGCGCGCGATCGCCGCCAGCCGCTCGCAGGCCGGCCCGGGCACCTCGACCGACTCGCGCACAAGCCGCGCGAACGTCTCACGCACCTCGGGCTGTGCGCCTGCCGCGAGCCCCCGCGCCCAACGGTTGGAGGGGTAGCAGGGCACGAACGCCTCCGGGAACAGCACCAGCTGCGCGCCGCCTGCCGCCGCCTCCGCCGACAGCTCGGCGACCCGGTCGATGGTCGCCTCGCGGTCGAGGATCACCGGTTCCGCCTGCACGCACGCGACCCTGACGGCATTCTCCATGACGAGAGTCAATCACACCGGGCCGAGGCCGGCCCTCAGGCCGGTCGTGCGGGCGCTGACCACCGCATCGGCGGCGGCCGCGCTGGGCGCATGGCCGGTGACCGCGGCGATGAACTCGTCGCGGTCGAGCGCCAGCAGTTCGGCGCCGGCGGGCACACGGATGCTGGCCGTGCGGGGGACGTCGCGGACGAGCGCGATCTCGCCGAAGTAGCCGCCCTCGCCCAGCCTCGCGACGACTCCGTCGTCAGACACCACCTCGACCTCGCCCTGCTCGATCAGATAGAAGCGGTCGCCCCGGTCGCCCGCCGCGAACACCGTCTCGCCGGCCGCCGCCGAGACCGGCGTCAGCTGCCGGCAGAGCCGCTCCAGCGTCGCCTCCGGCAGCGGCGTCATGAATGGCACCAGCCGAATCAGCGCCAGCCGGGCGGGATCGGCCGCGGCGCGGTCGATCCGGATCAGCATCGGCCAGGTGACGGCCGTCAGCACCGGCAGCAGCGCACCCACCATCAACAGCGCCGCCCGGGCTCCGGCCAGGTGGATCAGGAGCGGCGCCAGCACGGCGCCCAGGCCGATCGACGCCGCGAACACGCTCTCGAGCACGCCGAACACGCGGCCCAGCACCTCGTCCGGCACCACCCGCTGGAGCAGTGTCAGGCCGGCCACGTCGACCAGGGTGTTGCCGACGCCGACCACCACCAGCATCGCCACCGCCACGGACGCGTTCACCCACAGGCCGATCAGCGCGATCGGTAGCCCCCAGGCCACCAGCCCGAGTGCGAAGTCCGACGCCAGCTTGCCGCGGCCCACCAGGGCGAAGGCGATCAGGCTGCCGACCACGCCGCCCACGCCGACCGCCGCGTTGAGCGTGCCGACACCGCCGTTTCCCAATGAGAGCAGGTCGAGCGCCATCACGACGATCATCACCGAGAGGGCGCCGGACACGATCGTCTGGGCTCCGAACAGGCCGATGATCAGGCGCAGCCGCGAGTCGGAGCCGACCACGCGGAAGCCGGCCAGCGCCTCGCCAGCGAGACTCTGCGACCCGTCGGAGCCGGCCTCCGCCCGCGGCCGCGGGTTGTCGTCGGGCGCGTCGATCGCGGCCACCAGCAGCATCGACCACAGGAACGTGGCCGCGTCCAGCGCGAACACCGTGCCCGTGCCGGCAACCGCCAGCAGCAGTCCGGCGATGGCCGGGCCGGCGAAGGTGCCGATGCTGTCGATCGAGCTCGTCACCACGTTGGCGGCTGTCAGCTCCCCGGGAGTGCGTGTCAGCGACGGGATCAACGCCGTCTGCGCTGGCGGGAAGGCGGTCGCGACGATCGCGGTCAGGACGGCCAGGAAGTACACGGCCAGCGCGGGCCCGCCGGTGCCGGCCACCAGCGCCGCGGCGCCGACGGTGATCGCCCGCAGCAGGTCGGCCGAGATCATCACCCGGCGTCGCCGGTAGCGGTCGGCCAGCACGGCCAGGAAGGGGGCTGCGGCAGCCGACAACAGCCAGCGCGTCATCGAGACCAGACCCAGCGTTGCGGCTCCGCCCTGATGGTACGCGTACACGGCCAGCGCGATCGAGAACGCCCAGTCACCGATCACCGATCCGGCCAGCGCCAGCTCGAGCCGGCGCAGCGCCGGATTGGCGAACGCGGCGCGAAATGCACGCGTCGATTCGGACAGGCGGGACCGCAGCATCGGCGGAGGATTGCATCAAAGCTTGCTTTTTTGAAGGGGCGTGGGAAGATTTCCCGTGTCACCCCCGTCAAGTGGTCGAGACAGTGGCGGAACCCGACTGTGGAGGAAGACATGGAGTCGCAGGATCTCAATCGACACAAGCGGACTGAGGACGACGAGCCCGACGTCGAGGCGCATCGCCATAAGCTGCGCCATAAGCTGACCGAGGACAACGAGTCGGACGAGCCCGACGTCGAGGCGCATCGCCATAAGGCGCACCACAAGAACATGGCCGAGGACGACTCGGGCGAGCCGGACGTGGAGGCGCATCGCCACAAGGCGCACCACAAGAACTTGGCCGAGGACGACGACTCGGGCGAGCCGGACGTCGAGGCGCACCGCTACTCCGTCTAAGACGGCCGGCGGAGACTCCTTCCGCCAC
>JAXDMH010000039.1:0-2583 GCA_034666225.1 Myxococcales bacterium | reverse complement strand
CGTTTTCCCGGCGACGTCGTTGTCAGCAGCTCAACCTGAGAATCCTGCTCTCCGCGCATGCACAGAGGAGATCACACCTGAGATCGGCTGTCGATCCCCTGAGGCTGCTTTTTCAGCAGCCTGCTAGCGCAGCGATGGCGCGTGTGCGCCCCCGAAACGGAAGGTTCGAGGGCGCGTCTATCGGAGCGCGGCTACTTGACGGACCAGGAGCAGAGCTTGCCGTCGGCCGCCACCACGATGCGAGCCGCGCCCCCGACGATAGGCGCGCCCCAGCGGCGCATGCCGCAGCCCGCGTTCACCGACGCGACGGCGGCGCCCGTGACACCGTCGACCGCGCGAATGCCGCCGCCCGTGCTGCCGTACCAGACCAGGGCGTCGGTACCAGCGGCGTCCGAACTGGTGGAGATCGGCGCCGTAAAGTCGCCGTTGCGCGCGGCGCACCAGGCGATCTTGGGCGCGATGGCGCCGGCGTTGACGGTCACCTGCACGCCCATGATGACGTTGCCGGTGGCTGCGCTGCCCATCGGGCAGCGAGCCGCGTTGGTGCTGATGGCGACGAACATCCCGCTGGTGGTCATGTAAGCCGTCGGGCTGGTGCGGGTGGACATCCCGCTCTGGGAGGTCACCAGGTCGAACTTCTCGCCGGCCATGCCGCCCAGGTTGGCCGCGTCGAGGAAGTACATGTGACCGTCCTTCGCCGGCGCCGCCAGGTACTTGGCCGGCGTCGCGCCGGGAACGTTGAAGACCGTGGCCGCGTTACAGCCGAAGTCCAGGTCACCACCGTCCATCGCCTGCCAGTTCGCAGGATAGAAGTAGTTGGCGTTGGTCTTGTTGGCCGTGCCGAGGCCGGTGATGCGAATGACCTCCTCACTGTCGCCGTGACCGCCGCCATTGCCACTGCCGTTGCCGGTGATCGCGAAGACGCCGTCACCGTCGGAGGCCAGGCCCCCGGCACCCCAGATGGCGGACTGCGACCCCGAAGCCGTCCAGGTGCCGCGCATCGTCGGCGTGGCGATGTTGATGCCGACGACGGCGCCATGATAGTCGCCGCAGTCGCCCTGGTGTCCGCCAAACGCGATGTAGAGGATACCTTTCACCAGCCCCAGCGCCGTGCGCTGATTGGTCGAGGCGTTTCCGGGAATCATGACCGGCCACCCGGCGCGGGGCATGCCGGTGTCGATGTTCAGCCCGACCGCCGCAAAACCATTGCCCAGAGCGCCCACCGCGAACAGCGTGCGAGACGCGGCATCGATGACCGGGGTTCCGTACATGCCCTGCGGGATCCCATAATCGCAGCAGCCACAGGCGGGCGTGTTTCTAGGCGCGCCCAGTGAGTTGTACGTCCAGATCACCGCTCCGGTCGTCTCGTCGAGCGCATAGACCGAGTTGGACGCGGTGGCGACGAAGAATGCGCCCTTGTTGTTCGGACCCTTCTCCATATAAAGCGGCGAGCTCCAGACCCCGCCCTGGAAGGTGGCGTTGAAGCCGGCGTCGGCCGCCAAACCCGCCATCACCCGCGCCTTGGTCAGCATGGGTCGAACCGAGTAGCCGCTCTTGGCGATGTCGCCGTTGCGCTCCAGGTAATCGAATCCGCCGGCGACGATCGTGCCGCCGGTGCCGGGCGTTCCGCCGGTGCCGGGCTTGGCATCGGTTCCAGCGCCACCAGCTCCTGAACCACCCGTTCCCGCAACCGAGCCGCCGGTGCCCGGCTGCGCCCCGCCGGTTCCAGGCGACGAGCCGCCTGTTCCGGTTTGCGAGCCGCCCGTCCCGCTCTGCGACCCACCCGTCCCCGGACCAGAACCACCGCTGCCTCCGGGAGATGATTCGCCACCCCCGCAGGCAAGGACCAGCAGCGTCGCAGCGACATAATAAGGATAGCGTTTCATCAGTAACCTTCCTCTCTCTGGCTCGTTCAAATTGCGAGCGTAGGGTCGGGGGGAAAGCCCAACTATTGTTAGGCGGACCGGCAAAGTCAATTCCCCATTGATTGATTTTTGGGCAGGAAAATCGATCAAAAAATTTGTGGCATCGCCCGACGCGCCGCCCCGATTCTAGACTTCAGCAACGCCTTCGCCATGGTCCACTGGACGCCGTAGAGAAGACGAACCGCGTGGTTGCTTGCTGGCAGGGGCGTTGCCCAAGATCGTTTGCAGGGCCCGCTTGTTGACTGCGGCGCCTATGCTTGGACGAGGGGGAGGAATCGGCGCGGCGGCGACAGCGGCGGCGGCATCGAAATCGACCGGCACGCCTCAGGGTTGGCCGGGGCCACCTCCGCCCGACCCGTTTGTCTTACGACACCCGATCCGATTGAAATCGCTGGCGGACAGTCGTACAAACCAATCCGCATGAACGGCGGTGAAAAAACGAGCGGCGGTCCCGGGACGCCAGAGCGATTCGACGACATCCTGGTGCGGCTGCGATCGCTGGTGGATCGACTGGAGGGGGGAAACCTCTCGCTGGAGGACAGCCTGCGCTCCTTCGAGGAGGGAATGGAGCTGTGCCGGCGCGGGGCGAGCATCCTCGACGAGGCGGAAAAACGCGTCGAGGTGCTGCTGGCCGGACCAGCGGGCAGCACCCGCACGG
>JAXDMH010000038.1:0-25410 GCA_034666225.1 Myxococcales bacterium | reverse complement strand
TCGGATCCCACTGATTGGGCGCGCCGTCGCAGTCGTCGTCGACGTCGGTCATCGGCATCAGCATCGATTGCGTCACCTGCTCGGTGCCGAAGGCGTTGGCGCTCTGAGGCGGCAGATGGTCCGCGTCGCTGGCCAGCACGGCGTACAGCGAAACGTCGGCGTCGGCGAGGGCGCCGCTGGTCAGAGAGCCGAGGCCCCCGAACACCAGATCGACGCGGCCGCCGCTCAGCCAGGCGAAAAGCTCGGGATCGGTGGCGTCGAGCTCGGGCGGCGTGGTCAGAAACGCGCTGCCGTGGCTGTCGCTGGTGACGTTCACCTTGATCTTGCCGCTGGGCAGGCGCGACGCCGAGGCCAGCACCCATCCACGCTGCTCGCCGGTGGCGCCGACGGACTGCACCTTCACCCGGGTGTAGACCTGCAGCGCCTCGCCCACGGCGAGGCCAGCCAGCGCGGCGGCCGCGGTCGTCCCCTTGCCCTGATAGCCGTTCACCGACGAGGCGGGAATCTGATCGAAGCCGACGGCCAGCGCCGGCCGCACCAGCAGCGCCGCCGCGCAGGCCGAGCCGCTGGCGCCCAGGCCCAGCTGCAGGTTGAAGACGTTGGAGGGCGGCGTCACCACGTAGGGCGAGAAATGTCTGATCTCGCCGATCACGAAGCCGTTGAGCGTGTCGACGGAGATGACCTTGACCTTCTCCCAGCGGCCCGTGGTGAAATCGTAGGTCTGAATTTCGGGGCGCCCTTTTTTCAGGACGGCGGCGGTGACCGGCAAGTGCACCGTGACCGGCACCTGAAAGGCCAGGCCCGGCGGGCCCAGGTCAACGGGGCGCAGCTCGGTCGGCGACAGCCCAGCGATGATGGACGCCGTCGGCACCGGCGCGTTTTGCATCGACGAGATGGTGACGGCCACCGAGCCGCCCGGGGGCAGCGCGCCCGGTGCGATCTGAACCGAGGTCCCCTGGATCGACGACAGAGGCGCGTCGACGGTGACCAGCGCGCCGTTGGGGCTGCCCGGATCGACCTGGGTGGTGGCCTCGGTGATCGTCGAGGCAGCCGTGATGTGCACGGTTTGGTCGACGCTTTCCCCGGCCAGCAAGGCGTTCACGGTGATGTCGTGTTCGCCGCCTTGATCGCCGGTCGGCGTCCAGGTCACCGTTCCGTTCTGATCGATCTTGGCGCCCTGGGGCCCCGCCATCAGCGCCCACGTGGCGGCGCCCGGCTTGGACAGGACGGCCTGATATTTCAGATCCTCGCCCACCTGGGTGTAGTCGACCGGCGTCGACGTCATGTGCAGCGCCTGGTCGGCGGCGCCGGTTCCTGTGGGGGAAGAGTTCTTGCTCCTGCCACATCCGGCGGTCAGCAGAACCGTTGCACAGCCGATCACACCCAGCGCGCGAAAGAGTCGCTCCATTGATTCCCCTGGTTCGCTATTGCCGCAAAAAGACGTTTAAAGAGGACGGCGCAATGGCGCCGCGGATCCTCACTTCGTCGAAAGCGGCCAGCGGCTTTAGCGTTTGGGCGGCGGCACCGCGCCTGCTGTGGGGACCAAGGCCCCGATGTAAGAGTCGACGCAGAAGCGCGACCGTCGATATTTGTTCGCTGCCGGAGGCGGTGTTACGAAGGACGACAATGGATCGCAATCTGGCCCTGGAGGTGGTGCGGGTGACCGAAGCGGCGGCCCTGGCCGCGGCCCGTTTCGTCGGTCTTGGCGATCGCAACAACGCCGATCAGGCCGCCACCGAGGCGATGCGCAAGACCTTCGAATACATGCACATCGACGGCACTGTGGTCATCGGCGAGGGGGAACGAGACGAGGCGCCCATGCTGTACATCGGCGAAAAACTGGGCGACGGAGATCCCGATTCGCCCCAGATCGACATCGCCGTCGATCCCCTGGAGGGCACCAACCTGTGCGCCAACGGCATCAACGACGCGCTGGCGGTGGTGGCCATGGCCGAGCACGGCCAGTTCCTGAACGCGCCTGACACTTATATGGAGAAGATCGCCGTCGGTCCCATCGGCGCCGGCGTCATCGACATCCGCAAGAGCGCCACCGCCAACCTGGTCGCCATCGCCAAGGCCAAGAGCGTGCCGGTCAGCGACCTGACCGCGGTCATCCTGGATCGCCCGCGCCACACGGCGCTGATCGACGAGGTGCGCAAGGCCGGCGTCCGTATCCGCCTCATCTCCGACGGCGACGTGGGGGGCGCCATCGCCACCGCCGATCCGTCCACGGGCGTCGACGTTCTGCTGGGCACGGGCGGCGCGCCCGAAGGCGTGCTGGCGGCGGCGGCGTTGCGCTGCGTGGGCGGTGACATGCAAGGGATCTTGCGGCCGCGCAACGACGCCGAACGCGCCCGCACCATCGCCATGGGCGTCGATCCGGACCAGGTGTTCTCCATCGATCAACTCGCCAGCGGCGACGTGATGTTCGCGGCCACCGGCGTCACCGACGGCTTTTTGCTGCGCGGCGTGCGTTTCACCGGGACCGGCGCCGAGACCCATTCGGTGGTGATGCGCTCGCGCTCGGGTACGGTGCGGTTCATCCGCGCCCGCCACCGCTTTTCCGTTAACCCAGACTACGGCCCGCGCCGGCCGCAATCCATCTAGGCGCGGACAGCGGCACGGGCGATCAGGGCCGGCGAAAACCGGGGACCAATCCCTGGCGCGCCAATTTGAGATAGGCGGCGGCGCGTCCCAGGAGATCTTTCACCTGCGGGTCGGTCAGCGTGGCGTGAATTTCGAACGACGTGGCGGTTGCCTTGGAGGTGACGCCGTCGAGATAGGGGCCCAGGCCCAGCATCAGGACTTCGGGATTTTTCTTGGCGTCGCGCAGGCTGTCCGTCACCTGGCCAACCAGGGCCTGGGCATCGGCGGCGCTGCCCATGTCGCCCAGCAACGTCGCCGACAGGCCCTGGCTGACGTCCAGCGCGGCGGCCATGCGGCTCAGCGAGGCGGCGTTCTTGAAGCGGGGCTCGGTCAACAGCTGGCGGCGGGTCTGCTCGGGGATCAGCGCGGCGGCCCACACCGCGCGGTCGTTCGCCACCCGTTCGCACAGGCGAATCAGATCGATGTTGGTCTCGGCGCTGCCGGAGGGCGCCCCGCCATCGGAGAGATCGGCCATTCGTTCTGCCCAGCCACCGGCGCCCAGGACGAACGTGCGGTCATCGAGGAAAAAACCGGCCAGATCCTCCTGTCCCTGTCCCTGCCCCTGTCCCTGCCCCTTACTTTGGCGCGACCACAGGAGGCGATGGGCGCGCGGCGCCGATTGCAGATCGCCGCCCTGTTTTTGCGCCTGATCGCGGGCGTAGGCGATGAGGCGTTTTGGGTCCATTCCGCTGACCCGCATCACCAGGCCGAATTGACCACCGCGGCGCGCCTCCTCGGGAAACGCCACCACCAGACTCTGGATGTCGCGCCAGGGATCCAGGCCCGTCCGTTTGGTGAAGGCCGCGATCTCGTCCTTGTCTTCCTGGGCGTCGCCGGCCAGCTGGGTCAGGGCGCCGGCCAGCGGCGAGGCCCGCAGCTTGTCGAAATCGAAAGCCACCACCACGCGCGTCTCGATGGGGAACAACGCCAGCCGTCCGCCCAACGAATGGGCCGCGCGGCGCGCGCCGCTGCACCCGGTCCGGCACGACACGCCCGCGATCAGCGCCAGCGCAACAGCGACGGCAGCCCGCGTAGGAAATCGAGGAGCGCGCAAGGCCGGCAAGACTAGCAATGCGCGCAGCGTTCGCGCAATAGTGCGCCCGATGGCCTGGATTCGCATGCGGTTCAAAGATCAGATCGTCTGGGTGCGCGCCGACGCCGCGGGAAAACCGATGCTGGACGGCGCCGGCCGCGCCGAGATGAAATATCGCGAGACCGACGAGAAGAGCTATCGGCCGTCGATCTCCAATCTGATCGCCGACGGTGACGCCGGACCGCCGCGCGAATTGCCGGAACCAAGCGGGTCGCGCCCGTCGGCGGAAAGCGGGCGCGCCGGCCGTGTCGGCCGGGTCGGTGGTGCGGCAAAGGGCTCACCGAGTCCCTTGCGCGTGCCGGGCGCGCTGGAGGTCTGGACCGACGGCGCCTGCTCGGGCAACCCCGGACCGATGGGCATCGGCGTGGTGGTGGTCGACGGCGAACGCCGCGAAGAGGTCAGCGAATACCTGGGAATCGGCACCAACAACATCGCCGAGCTCACCGCCATCGAACGCGGCCTGCAGGTCGTGGCGCGACTGCCAAAGGACGATCCCACCCGCCGCGTGCGCGTCTTCAGCGACTCGGCGTACGCCATCGGCCTTCTGGAAAAAGGGTGGAAGGCCAAAGCCAACCAAGAACTGGTGGCCCGCCTGCGCAAGCTGGTGGCGACGGTGCGCAACCTGGAGTTCGTCAAGGTCCCCGGCCATGCCGGCGTCCCCGAGAACGAGCGCTGCGACGAACTGGCGCGAGAAGCCGTCCTGCGCGGCCGGTGACGGTAAAGACGGACGTCGCGCCTTGAACGAAGGGCGCCGACGATCCGGCTCCATTTCTTGATGGGCCGCGGCGCGGATCGTCGGCGAAACGCGATATTCTTTCTGGACCCTCAGGACGCGGTTGGTCACGTGCCGAAAATATTTCCTTGCCGGCCGGTGGTGGTTGGCGGTCCTCACCAACGAGATCTCCGCGAACCCAACCTGATGCGAGGAGAGAGTTGATGAAAACCACCAAATCCATTTTTGCAGTCGGCGCGCTGATCGCCGGGCTTTCAGCGTGCGACGGACAGGCGACCCCCGACTATCGGGGGGTTCCCCTGGCCCAGCTGAACGGCACCATTTCGACAGCGACCACCACTGTGGCGCCCGCCGATCTGACGGCCGGCCTGTCCTGGGAGGCGCCGATCAAGAGCCCTGGCTCGGCGACGACAAATGAATGTGGAGGCAAGCCGATTGTCACCATTCCCGGCCCCGACCCTGTCGAGGTGCCCGTCACCGGCGCTTTCCCGGCGCGTTTCAGTCTGCAGGTATTCAACCCTCCGTCTACCGACATGATCGACCAAAACGGGATCGCCCGCGCCAAGGTGGTGGTGTTTCAAAAAAGCACCGCCCAAGTCTGGGGCGCGGCCACGCCCGACACCCAGCTGGTGTACGTCGCGCCGGAGTTCAAGCAGGGCACCGTGCCCACGATCCCGTGCTCGGACTGGCAGGCCTCTGACTACTGGGAGAACAACGCCCACGCCCCCGGTTACTACCTGCTCCAGGCAACGAAGGACTGTCAGCTGGCGACGATGGCCGCGGGACCGGCCGTGAGCAGCAAGCGGTTGGCCGAGGCGACGCAAGGATTGGCCACCGCCCTGACCATCGAGATCGACGGCCCACCAGCGCCGGCGGTGACCGGCCCCTGCCCGACCGCCATGCCGGGCGGTGGATCAGCAACAGCGACCACCGGAATGGGGCCGTAGCCGCGCGTTGATGGGATGGCCGGTGACCGGGCACAAATTGACGAGATCTACCGGCGATACGGTGATGTGGTCTTGCGTCGGGCGCGCCAGATCATGGGCAACGATCAGGATGCGCGCGAGGCGTTGCAACAGCTGTTCATGTCGCTGCTGTCGGATCCGAACCAGTTCACCGGGCGCGGTTCGATCACCAGCTGGCTGTACAGCGCCACCACGCATCTGTGCCTCAACGCCATCCGCAACAGCAAGACCCGACTGCGGCTGGCGGAAGCGCAGGTCAGCGCCGACCGGGACGTCGAACCGGCGCGCGCCGACCGGATCGCGCAGGTTCGCCAGCTGCTGGCGCTGCTGCCCGCCGAGCTGGCCGAGGTGGTGGTCTACTACTATGTCGACGAGATGACCCAGGACGAGATCGCGGCGGTGGTCGGCTGTTCCCGTCGGCAGGTTGGCTACCTGATCGAACGGGCTCAGGACCTGGTCAAGGAAATGGTCGCATGACTGTCTTGCTGGAACGCACACGCGCGGAGGGATGTCTTTCGGATCTGCGCCTGGATCAACTGGTGCGGGACGAGCTGGCGGGCGAGGCGACGGCGACCGCCCGCGCGCATCTGGCGGGTTGCGCGATCTGCCGGGACGCGCTGGCGCGGATCGAAGAATGTCGCGTCCAGTTCAGCGAAGGATTGGCCGGCGTGCGGGTGGCGCCGTCGGTCCGGCCGCCGCGTCGTCGGCGCGCCTGGATCGCCGCCGGCGGCGGGCTGCTGGCCGCCGCCGCGGCGCTGTTGCTGGTCGGCCCGCTGCGGATCCCCACCGTTCCCTGGCGCAGCAAAGGGCAAGGGCACCTGCACCTTTACGTCGCCCGCAGCAACACCGTGCGCCCGTCGGCGTCGGGCGACGTGGTGGCGCCGGGTGATCGCCTGCAGTTCACGTACACCTTGGCGCAAGAACGTTTCTTCGCCTTGCTGGAACGCGACGGTCGCGGGGCGGTCAACGTCTTCTTCCCCGACGGAGCCAGCGCGGCGTTGCTTTCGCCCGGGGTGAACGTGTCTCTTCCACGCAGCACGATCCTGGACGACGTGCTGGGCGAGGAACGACTTTATGGCCTCTTTTGCCAGCAGGCGGTGACGTTGCAACCTTTGCGCGACGCTCTCTCGGCCGGGCGCGTGCCTTCCGCGCCCGACTGTGAGACCGAGGCGTTCCTGCTGGAAAAGCGGCGCCCTTGAGAGGCGCGGCGACGATGTTCCTCACCTTGTCGAGCCTGGCCGCGGCGACGAGCGCGGGCGCCGCCGCGCCGGAGACGTCGTCACCCGAGTCGTCGCCCGCCCAGGCGCCCTGGACCATCGAGCGCTTCGCGTTGCTGGTCGGTAACAACGACGGCGCGGCCAGCGAACCGCGGTTGCGTTATGCCGAGGACGACGCGGCCAGGCTGTACGACGTCCTGAAGGACGTGGGCGACTTCCCGCCCGAGAACATGCTGCTGCTCAAGCACGAGAGCGCGGAGACGGCGCGGCGGGCGCTGATCGCCCTCAACGATCGGATCCGGGCCCGCGCCTCGGCCGGGGCGCAGGTGATGCTGCTGGTCTATTACTCGGGCCACGCCGACGCCGGCGGCCTGCACCTGGGCCGCAGCATGCTGGAGACCAGCGAGCTGGAGCAGCTGGTGCGCGGATCGGCGTCGGCCTTCCGGTTGCTGATCGTCGATTCGTGCCGCTCGGGGCGCGCTGACGCGGGTCAAGGGTGGTCGCCCGGCGCCGCCGGTCCCCATCGCTCTCAGTCAGCGCCTCGCTGGCGAAGGAGCGGTGTTCCTGTCGTCCAGCGCCGCCGACGAGGATTCGCAAGAGTCCGACGAGCTGCGCGGATCGTTCTTCACGCACTACCTCATCTCGGGCCTCCTCGGTCCGGCGGACACCGATGGCGACGCGGCGGTGACGCTGGAAGAGGCGTATCGCTATGCCTACGACAGCACCCTGAAGGCGTCCAGCCGCACGCTGGCGGGCTTGCAGCACCCGACGTTTCGGTACGAGCTGCGCGGCCACGGCGGCGTCGTGCTGTCGACCCTGGCCCACCAGGGACGCTCGCAGGTCCAGCTGCCGGCGGGCCGCGGTTACCTGCTCATGCAGCGGGATGCCGAGGGGCCGGTGGTGGCCGAAGTGGGGGCCGGCGATCGCGTGCGGCGTCTCAGCTTGCGGCCGGATCGCTATTTCGTCCGCGGGCGGGGCCCAGATTTTCTGGTCGAGGGGACGGTGACGGTGGCACCGGGAACCACGCTGGTTCTTGATGACCGAGGCTTCCGCCGGATCGAATACGCCCGGCTGGTCCGCAAGGGCGACGCCCACCTGCACGTGGTGCACGGGCCGCAGGCGGGCTATCTGTTTCACACCGCGCTGTCGAACAGCCAGTCGACGTGCCAGGGCGGGTTCCTTGCGTACCCGTTCGAATTTCGCGAGGTGTCGATCGCTCCCGGACTTGATTATTGCCGCGCTGGTTTCACCAACACCTCACTGTCGGCGACCGTGGACGAGTTCGGTCTGGGCGTTCGAGCCTCGCACGCCTGGGACCTGCCGTTTCTCACCGTGGACCTGGGGGCGCACGCCGGCGGCGCGATCTTGCGCCAGACTTTCACGACGCAAGGCCAGGCCCCCGCTCACGCCAGCGCCGCTTTCACCCTGGGGGCCGGCCTGACCGTGATGCGCGATCTGTGGCAAGGCTTCTATCTGCTGGGCCGCGCCGACGCGCGGTCGTATTTCTATCGCCACCTGCAAGCATCCGGCGAGATGCCCATCAAGCCAGCCTCGGGCGCTCTGATCTCGATGGGCCTGGGCAAGCGCTGGTAACGATCGCGCCGGCGCGGCGCGGCGAATTCTTCCGCGATGTTTGCCGGTGGCGCACGGTTCGCGGTCCCAATGAGACAGAGGCAGTCATGAACAATCTCAGCGCCGTGAGCACAAGAGGGATCAAGATCGCTGCTTTTGTCGTTCTTCTGGCCGGATGCGGTTCGGATCCGTTGCGATCCGATGGCGGGCAGACCGGTAGCGGCGGCCTGGGACAAACCGGCACCGGGGGCGGCGCTGGCAGCGGCGGCGCATCCGGCGCAGGCGATGCCAGGATTGACGCCGGCACCGGGGGCGCAGCGGGAGGCGCCGGCTCCGGGGGAACCGTGGGTTCGGGCGGAGCGACGGGCCTCGGTGGAGGGACAGGGATCGGCGGAGGAACCGGTTCAGGTGGTGCGACGGGGTCAGGTGGTGCGACGGGGTCGGGCGGCGCCAACGGCAGCTGCGGAAAGTGCGCCGGCAGTCTGAAGTGCTGCGGCGATCAGTGTCTCGACCTGGGAAGTGATCAATTCAATTGCGGCGCGTGCGGCAATCGTTGCCCGTCCGACAAGCCGTTCTGCGGGGCCGGTGTCTGCGGACCCGTCCCTTGCGGCGACAAGATCTACCCGCCGCACGCCTGCCAGGCCGGAAGTTTCTGCTGCGGCAGAGCCTGCTGCCAGTCGAACCAGATATGCTGCGATGTCTTTGACTCGATCGAAATCCCCGGCTGTTACACGCCGACCGCGCAGAAGCCGACCTGCCCGATCGGATGCGGTGCTCTCGGCTTGTGCATGTAGGTCGGTCGTTCAGCGCGTCTCGCAACCCGCGCGTAACCCGATCAGTGCCGATCGCCGATTGCACCCGGCGGTGCCATCCGCTAAAAACGCGACGATCAATCCATGCAACGGGCGGTCACCGTCTATTTTGTCGCGCTTTGCACTGCCGCGGCGCTGTTCTGGGCGGGCGCTCACGTCGCAACCGGTTGGGACCAAGAGGGGTCATTCGAACTGGTGCGCTTTCTGGTTCTGGCTGCCGGTGGCGCCGCCGCCGTGACCACATGGGTCGCCGCCGTGACCATGGCTTCCGTCCATCGGGTGGCGTGGCCGCTAGCGGTGGCCGCGTTGATCGTGGTGTGCGCAGCCGGGACCTTCTTTGCCACCTCCCGCCGGGCATCGATCGCAAGCCAACCCGCCCCGTCGAGCGCCAGCCTGCCCGACGTCAGCCCGCCGAACCAGTGAGCGAACCCAGCGCAATTCGCGGCGTGCCTTCAGGCGCACATCAGGCAGAACGGGTCTGTGACGCCGTCGGCGCACATGTCCTGGAGATCGGCGCAGGAACCCGGGAAAATGCACTCTGCTTCGCACCGGCAGGTTCGGTCCTGCTGATCCGGGCAGGCCGTCTTCGAGCAGGTCTGCAGCTGCTGGAACAGCACGCGACCGGCTGGTGAGCCCAGGTCCAGACACCTCTGAATGCAGGCAGCGTCCGTGCACGACGAGACGCACATCCGTATCTGAAGGCAACTGGCATTGCTGGGTGTCCCGCTGTCCGGGATCTCGCCATCAGGCGTGGGGCCATCGGACATCGCGGCGTCACCGGGGTCCATTTCGCCCGCGGTTCCCGAGCCCCCCCCGCCGCCGGTGCCACCCGTCGCGCCCGATTCGCCGGCACCGCCACCACCGCCCGCGCCCCCACCACCAATCGAGCCGCTGCCGCACCCGACGACGACGATGACGACAGAGACGGCTGCGACCAGACCGCGCAGCGTGCTGGCCTTCATCGACACCGACGAGCCCTCCGCATCAAAGCAGCGACAACCGCCCAGGCAAGCACGATTGGCCCTGACAGCGCCTCGCCCGGCAGAAGGTGACAGGCGCAGCCTCTGCCCGCCGACGATGATAGTGACGACGACCCCGGCGGCGGATTCGCCTCGCCATCACCCGCGTCGCCGTGGCCCGCCTCGACGACCGTGCCGGCGTCACCGCTCCCGCAGGAAGACGACGTGAAGGTTCCCACGGAGACGAGGGAAGAGCAGGTCGCCGCGCACTCGGCCACCAGGTTGCCGCAGTCGCGCGCGCCCTTGATCTGGTTAAACCGCAGCAGCGGCTGAAACGTGATGCCGTCGTCGCTCGACACGGCCAGCGCGAACCCGTCCACGACATTATCCGTCGCCACATAAAGGTCTCCCGAGCGCTCGGCCAGGGCACGGATGCTCAGACGCGTGGCCATCCGGGTGAACGATTTGCCGGCATCGATGGATCGATAGAGGGCGCCGTCCACCACGTCCTGCGCGGATACCAGCACCTGCCCATTTGTCCGGCGTAGAAATGCGGTGAGCTGGGTGGTCACGATCAGCGGCAAGGTCACGGTCTCGCCGCCGTCGGTGGACAGCCCGATGGCGTCCTGCGCTCCGGTGACCCGAAAATAGACCTTCTGGGGATCCTGGGCATCGATGGCCGCGATCCGGACCAGTCCTTCTCCGGTAACAGCGGTGATGTCGAAGGCGGTCCACGTCCCGCCGCCATCGTCGGAACGGATCACGGTGGTGCCCGGCAACCCAAGGTTGGAACGGAAGGTGGTCAGGTAGAGACGGTCCGCTTTCGAGGCCGCCACCTCCACGCTGACGAGGTTTGATTCCGGAGGCGCCAGATACTTTGGCGCTTCGAAGGTCTTGCCCGCGTCCGTGGAGAGAAAGAGCCCGCTTTTGGGCTGGCCCGCGAGATCGATGAACGAGGCGAGGGCCAGCACGCGACTGGCATTCACCGGGTCGGTAAAGGCGTCGGTCACAGTGGTCGACGATAGCCCCGCCGCCAGCGACCAGCCGCAAGCATCGTCGTCGGTGTAAACCAGGCCGACGGGCGCCACGCCGAACAGCCTGCGGCTGGGCGCAGCCGCCGCCTGGTACTGCGTGGCCATGAGGCCATCGCCGTGCTCGCAGACCCAGTCCCAGGTGGCGCCATGATCCCGAGACATGACCAGGCCGAAGGTTGTGGCCAGGGTGATCTCGGCAGGGCGATCCGCGGGCACGAAGATCCGCAAGGAGTCCGGGAACGCGCCATTGGCGTGGACGCGCCCCGCCCCAAAAAAGATCGCGACCACCAGCGTCCACCTCGCCACCCGATGAAGCTGGTCGAACGTGGTCACGCCCCAGCTTAGTTCGGGAACAGCTGGCCTGTCGGGATGATCTGTTTTGCCTGGCCGGCGCTGGACCACGACAGCGTGGCGACGGCGCCGCCGCCATTTTCGTAGTACTCGATCGTGATGGCGACCCGCTGGCCCGCCACCAGATTGATCGTGCCGGTGTTCTCGGTGGGGCCGTGATCGGTCCAGTTGTTGATAATCTGCTGTCCGTTCACCCACAGGCGGACGCCGTCGTCCGACGTCGTATAGAACGTCGTGGCCTGCGACAGCACAGGCAACACGAATCCGGTCCAGCGCACCGAGAAGGTGTCCACGCCGATGGATGGATCGGGCGAGCCCGTGCCCCAGGTGAAGTTCACGGTCGGGTCGGTCCTGGAGCCTTTGGGCGCCGTGAAGTCGATGTTATCGAAGTACTCGCCTTTGAGGCCCGTGCCCTTCACGCCGCCGGTTCCGCCAGCCCCGCCGGTTCCGCCAGCCCCGCCGGTTCCGACGGTTCCGCCGTCTGTCCCGGCCGCTCCGCCGTCTGTCCCGCCGCTGGTTCCACCGCTGCCGCTGGCGCCGCCGGTCCCGCCGGTCCCGCCGCCCGGGAAGGTGATGGTGACGTTGGCGCTGGCGCTCAAGTGGTTGTTCAGCGTGATGCGGATGCCGCTGGTCGCGTCGGCGAACGTCTGCCCCACGGCCAGAGCCGCGTCTGTGTAGGTGCCGGTCCCGGGGGTCATGTCCAGCAGCTTGGGTCTGTCCAGGGTGGCATAGTCGGGCGCCACATGAATCAGCACGCCGTTGACCACGGCGCTGGTGGCGGCGAAGTTGTCAAAGCCGAATGGCTGCCGGTACTCGACATAATAATAGGTGGTGGCGTCGCGGCGAACGCGCAGCGACTGCAGCCCGGTGGAGGGAGTCTCGATAGGAACGACGGTGAAGGTTCCGGTGGCGGTGGCCGTGGCCAGATTCGACGCGCCGAGAACTCCCAGCCGACCCTTCTGGAACGCGCCGGCGTGGCGATAGCCGCGCCCCATGACGTCGAACGGATCGCCGTATTCATCCAGCGTGCAGGTGGCACTGATCGAGACGCGCTGCCCAGCGGTATCGGTGCACGACCACGTCGAGGCGTGATGAAGGCCGAAGTTGTGGCTCAACTCGTGCGCCGCCGTCGACGACCCAGAGTTGTTGAGCCAGGTGTACTTGCCCGGCACCTGTCCGACGCCGCCCCAGCCGCAATTCACCGGCGAGAAGTAATGAACGATGTGGTCATAGCCGGTGAGATCCACGCCCGCCGCCTGGGCCGCCGCGCGCGCTGCCGTGCCCCAGCTCGTGTAATCGCAGGTCGTGTTGGCGAGCGCGATGGTGTACCAGCCGAAGACGTCGCCATCGGTGCGCAGCTTGCCAGCCAGGCTCTTCAGTCCGTACGTCTCTTCTCTGAAGTAGGCGTTGGTCGAGGTCGTCGCCGTGAAGACAATCGAACGAACGTCGGCTTCGGTGCGCGACTGCTGGGTGTCGTTCATGAAGTTCGCCATGATCACGGCGACCTTACGCACCACCGGCGCGGTCGAGGCGAGGGCGCCGTTGCGCTCGCCCTGATCAACCACCTCCAGCGACGAGACCTGGAAGTGCAGCGGCTGCTGGAGCCAGGAGCCGGTGACGCGGATCCTCGAGACGTCCGCCAGCAACGCCGGCTGGGCGTCGAAGTGAAGGCGAATCCAGTCGCTGCCCCCGCTATCGAGGAAGTACTCCGTCGCCGTGGTGTCGCCGTCCATGCTGTTCAAGATCGTGGTCTTGAGATCGCCCTCGATTTGCTGCGTTCCCTCCGGGGCACCAGCACATCCGGCCAGGGCGAGGAGGGCGATCACACGGGCTGCGTACACCTTGCGAGCATGAAGCATGCGGTTCTCCTGGTTGCGGGCTTTACGCCCCGTTGAGGGAGCGGAGAGGGGGCCAGCCAGCGCCGCAAGGGCGACGGGAAACTAGCGGTCCATTGAATAGTGTTCAATAGATGCCGTCAAGCGATAATCAACCGCATCGCTCGGTGTGGTTGTCGGCGCCGCCGTCGCGGGGGGCGTTCAGGAAATCAAGAAGCGGCGGCAGATGAGCGGCAGCGCAGTGACCTGGCCGGCCAGCACGTGGTGCAAGTTGCTGGAGCGGCCGTCATCCTCGGTGCTCCGTGCGGCGGGCGGCGGCGCCGGCAGACCAAGAGGTCATGGCGTCGTCGGTTGGCGCGCACCGCGGCCAAGCATCGAGGCGAAGTCTTTCTTGGTGTAGCCGGCGGGGGTGGCGAAGCGGGAGGCGGGGATGGCGTCGCGCTTGATGCTCTTGATCTGCTCTTCCTCGCCGCGGCTGCCGTCGTCGTTGAGGGTCACGCGGGTGATGGGGACACCGGGATAGCGGTCGATCCCTTCGAAGATCTGGTTGGAATGCTTGGCGCCGCTGACGCCCATCCCGGAGGCCATCTCCTCGCCGAACTTTCGCAGCCCCTCGAAGTCGCTCTTCTTCACCAGGCCGGCGCTCCAGGGCGAGATGCAGTCCTCTTCGTGAGGCTTTCCGTCCCGGATCACCTTGTACATCTGACAGGCGATCCCGTTGACGGTCTTCTTCTGGCCGAGGGCCTCGAACTTCCAGGTGTGGGTCGGGGGCTTGGCCGGTTCGCCTCCGGCGCCGGCGCCGCCGCCCGCGCCCATCTGGCTCATGGCCTCTTCCATTTTCTTGCGCTGTTCGGGCGGCATGGTCTTCATGCGCTCTTGCAGCTGGGCGCGCATGCCGGCCATCTGACCGCGGATCCGCTTCAGGTCCTCTTCAGTGACCTCGACGTAGGTCTTGGCCCGGTCGTCGATCAGGGTCATTTTCTTGCCGGTGGCGTCGATGATGACCGACGTCATCTGGGCTTCGCGCTCCGGATTTTCGATGCGGGCGCGATCGCCGTCGGCGTAGATGGTCGCCTCGGAGGCCGACCCGCGTTGATAGACCACGGTCACCGCCGCCTGCGCGCCGGCGCTGGCCGTCACCGCCAGGCCGACCGTCACCACCACCACAAAGGCCTTTCTTCGGGGCCGCGACCAGATTGATGAGGATGTGATCGTCATGAAGGGGAGCATCGCACGAGAAGACGCAGCCCGGCACCCTTCGATTCATTCCTTGCTCATACGGCATTCCTGGAATAACTAGCGCTGGTCCCATGAAAATTGCGCTGGTCTATCCGCCCACCTGCGATCCGACCGCGCCCTATCTATCAGTGCCGATGCTGACCGGGTTTCTGCGGTGCAACGGCGTCGAGGTGCTGCCTGTCGACGCCAATGTCGAGGCATACGACTTCTTGCTGCGGCCGGCGCCGCTGGCCGCCCTGCGCGATCGGATCGAAGCCCGCCTGGGAGAATTGGAGCAACGCCCCACACTGGATCATGCCGACCAGCTGACCTACAGCGCGCTGTGGCGGGCGCGGGGCGACGCCCAGGCTGTTCCCGCTGTCATCGAAGACGCCACCGCCATCCTGCGCGACCCGGAACGATTCTTCGATCCCGACCTGTACGCCGGCGCCGTCGACACCATCGATGCGGCGCTGCGGGTGATCTCGGCGGCCCACGCGCCGCTGGCCCTGGATTTCACCGCTTACCGAACGCCCTTCGCTCTGACCACGCCAGAGGAGATCGCCCGCGACGCCGCGCCGGATCGCGATCCGTTCCACGCCTACGTCGTCGAGCAACTGGCCCCGCGCCTGCGCGCGGCGCAGGTCGACGCCGTGGGGCTGTCGATCTGTTTTCCCGGCCAGCTTCAACCGGCGTACGCCTTCGCCCTGAAATTGAAGGAGGCGTTGCCCGGCGTGCACCTGACCGTGGGCGGGCCGGCCATCACCCAGCTGCTGATCCGTTTGCGCGGCGTCGATCTGCGGCGCGCCCTGGGACCGTTCGACACCGCGGTGGTCTTCGAAGGCGAGCACACGCTGCTGGCGTTGTGCCAGGCCCTGCAGGCCGGCGGCGGCGCCAAGGCGCTGGCCGCCATCCCCAACCTGGTGCACCGCGATCCGCTGCTGGGCGCCAAGTATCTGCCCGGGCACGCCAGCGAAGACATGCGCCAGATGCCGCCGCCCGATTTCGACGGCCTGCCGCTGGATCGCTATTTCTCGCCGTATTTGATCCTGCCGTACGATCCCACCCGCGGCTGTTACTGGGGCAAGTGCACCTTCTGTCACTACGGCCTGGCCGAGGTCGGCACCGCCAGCTACCGCGAACGTTCCATCGACGCCGCCGTCGAACAGCTGGGCGCGCTGTCGCGCCGGTTTGGCACGCGTTACTTCTATTTTTCGCAGGATTCCGTGGCGCCCAAGACCCTGGTCAAGCTGGCGGCGGCCCTGGAGACGTCCGGGCTGAACCTGCGCTGGGCCACCGATCTGAAGCCCGAAAAATATCTCACCGCCGAACGGGCCGCCGGCCTGCGCCGGGGTGGCGCGGTGGCCTGCGCGCTGGGTGTGGAATCGGCCAACCCGCGTGTGCTGGGCCTGATCGACAAGGGGGCGCCCATCGCCGTGGTCGCCGCCGTGATGGATCATCTGGCGGGCGCCGGCATCGCGCCCGAGGCGATGTGCTTCACCGGTTTTCCGACGGAGACCGCCAGCGAAGCGATGGACACGCTGCGGTTTCTGGACCAGCACCGCGATCGAGTGGCGGCGTTCATCGTGGGCGATTTTGACCTGACCCACGGCGCCCTGGTGGCGCAGGATCCGCAGCGTTTCGGCCTGCGTGAGACCTGGCAGGTCGACGGCGACCAGCTGGGCACCGCGCTTTTCTACGAAGAGACCACGCCGTCGAAGCGGCCCGGCGACCGGGCCCGCCTGGAACGCGCGCTGGATCGTCTGTCCGAGGGCTGGCTGCTGCGCCGGTATCCCTGGGCTGGATCGCTGTCGACGGCGCACACCGTCCTTTATTACGATCGCTTCGGGCCCGACGTCGTGCAACGACTGGCCGGGCAGGTGCAGGGCGGCGTGATGGGGGCCGAGGCGCGCACGCTGGCCGCGCGGTTCGATCTGAATGAGAGCGGCGCCGCCCAGGAGCGCGACGCCGCCATCTGGCATCAGCTGACGCGCGTCGAGCGGCGAATCTCCCGGGCCGCCTATGACGGTCTGGCCGCGCAGCAACCGCCGCTGGCGCCGTCGCCGCGCCCGCGGCAGTACCGGGTGGCGGCCGGCGTTCCGCCCACGCCGGTTCAGGGCAAGACTGTTCAGGGCAAACCGGTTCAGCGATCGCCCCGCCGCGGCCGCCGCCCCTCGCACGCCCCGAACGCGCTCCGCCGCTGACCGGCGTCGCGCCGACCTGGCGCGACGTCGCCCTGCCGCGACCGAGACGACGACGCCGTGATTTGAGATAGTCACCCAGCCATGGCCTCCCCTCGCCCCTCACGCACACGCACGGTCGCCCCCATCGTCTATCGGGTTTCCTTCCCTGATCCCAGCAGCCACGAGCTGCACGTACAGATGGAGGTGCCGGCCCTTCCCGATCGCCTCACGGCCCAGATCGTCTTTCCGGCCTGGGCCCCCGGCAGCTATCTGGTCCGCGATTTCGTGCGCCACGTGTACGGCCTGTCCATCGTCGACGACCGCGGGCGCGCCCTGCCCGCGCAACGCCTGGACAAGCAGCGCTGGGAGGTGCCCAGCGGCGGGCGTCCCTTTCGCGTCAGCTATCGGGTATTCGCCTTCGAGGCCAGCGTGCGCACGTCGTTCGTCGACGACAGCCACGCCTACTGGAATGGCAGCAGCGCTTTCTTCTACGTCGATGGCGAGATCGCCCGCCCCTGCCAGGTGGCGGTGGCGCCGCCGGCCGGGCGAGGCTGGCGCGTCGACACGGCGCTGCCGCCCGTGCCGGGACGCCGCCTGACCTACAGCGCCGCCGACTTTGACGAGCTGGTCGATTCACCGTTTGAAGTCGGCACGCATTCCCTGACGCGCTTTCGCGCCGGCGCCGCCACCTTCGAACTGGCTCTGTACGGCCGCACCAACGCCGATCGCCGCCGGCTGGTCGACATCCTGCGCCGGGTGGTCACCACCACCGCCCGCATCTTCGGCGGCTATCCGTTTCGCCGATACCTGTTCATCGTGCACGCGTTGCCGGTTCAAACCGGCGGCCTGGAGCACAAGGCATCGGTGACGATGGACATCGCCGGCCTCTCCTTCGAGGACGAAGGCGGCTATCACCGGTTCGCCGATCTGGCGGCCCACGAGTTCTTCCACGTCTGGAACGTCAAGCGCATCCGCGACCGCGTGCTGGGGCCCTTCGATTACACGCGCGAAAATTACACGCGCCTGCTGTGGTTGCACGAAGGATTCACCGACTACCTGGCCAACGTCATCATCCTGCGCGCCGGTGTGCTGCCAGAGACGCACTTCTGGAAATGGATCGCCGAGGAGTTTCCCTGGTACGCCAACCGCCCCGGGCGCAACGTGACGCCGCTGTCCGAGCTGTCGTTCGAAGCCTGGATCAAGCTGTACAAGCCGGCCGAAAACCACATCAACGACACGGTCAGCTATTACGAGAAGGGCCTCTGGGCCGGCCTGGTGCTGGATCTGATGTTGCGGGCCCGCACCGCCGGCGCGCGCGGATTGCCTGACGTCTTTCGCCGCCTGTGGGACAAATTCGGCGCGCGTGATCAGCCCATCGACGAGGCCGCGGTGCGCGCCGCGACGGCCGCGGTGGCCGGCGCATCGATGGATACCTTCTTTGACCGTTACATACACGGTCTGGACGAGCTGCCGGTGCTGGCGCTGTTGCGCAAGGCGGGCCTGGTCGCCCGCCCGCGCCCCGAATGGGAGCCTGAAGAAAAGCGCGGCAAGAAAGACGGCCAAAAAAACGGCAATGACAACCGCGATCGCCTCAAGGAACAGCGGCTGCGCGCCTGGTCGGGGATCACGCTGTTCCCCGAGCGGACGGTGATCCGCAACGTCGTCCCCCGCTCGCCCGCGGCGGCCGCCGGCCTGACGTTCAACGACGAGGTCGTCGCCGTCGACGGCGATCGGGTCAATGCCACGACGTTCGCCAAGCGCATCGCCGATCACCGGCCCGGCGACGCCTGCCGGATCAGCTTCTTTCGCCGCGACATCTTGCAGGACGCCACGCTGACCTTGCGCGAGAACCCCGAACGCAAGGTGGTGGTGAAACCCGATCCAGACGCCGCCGCCGCCGCGCTGGCCATTCGTCGCGGCTGGCTTGGTCTTTAGCTCAGCCTCACCGTGCAGCGCCGCCGGCCGCGCCGGCGATGGCGCGCCGGACGCTGGCCAGCGGCGCGGCGTCGTCAAACCTCACGCCGCCGCCGTCCGGACGCGCCGACACGCCCAGCTGGCGCCACAACGCCGGCAGATCGACGGGCATGGCGTGCATCCCCATCTTTTGAAACAGCGGCTTTAACACCGGGCGCGGCAGCGGCCGGTCGCCCTCGTCGAGGAAACGCTCCACCGGCCACGACACGTGCGTGTTGCCGCCCGCGGCCAGCACCGCCCGCAACGATGTCTCCAGCGACTGCCGATTTTGGGTCAGGGTGCGAATCTCCACGTCGGCCAGCAGCCAGAACAGCGCCCCGCCCCAGTACAGCCGCCCCCAGTCCCTGGTGCCGTTCATCCCGCGATCGGTCTCGTGGGCCAGCCCCTTGGGCATGCCGCGCACCATGTCGCTCCACACGCTGTCGGCGGCCAGCTGGCCGGCCCGCACGCGCGCGATCGGCTCGACGTAGGTGGCCAGGCCTTCGGTCATCCACAAATAGCGGCGCGACAGATCCGGCGTCGCCACGTGCACCATCTCGTGCGTGGCCACCCAGTCGTTGTGCGAATGGGCTGGGTCGTCGTCGGGAGCCAGCAAGATCGACGCTCCACCGCCGCCCAGCTCCTTGCCCTGCATGTTGGCCGACGCGGGCAGCACCACCAGTTGCAGGCGCGGCACCGGGAAGTGACCGTAGTAGGCCACGATGGCGGCCGCGGCCGCCGACACCCAGGGCAGGACCGCCGCCGTGGCCACGTCAGGCGCCACCGCCACGTCGATGGCGCCGCCGTCGGCGTCCAGATGATGCGCGGTCAGCGGACCAAACGCCGCGTAAGGCGCCACCGGATCAGTCGCTGACAGCATCCCCTCGTAACCAGCCGCTGTGCGCGGAAGCCCGGAAGCGAACGTCCATCCGTCGTTAGAATGAACAGCGAAACGAAACGGTGTCCCGGCGGCCGTGGCGTCCCCAGCCGGGCCCAGCAACCACGTCGTCGTGGGGGCGATGATGACCCCTCCGCGCAGCGCCGCCGTGTCGACGTCATCAATGCCTCGAGCGGCGTCGGTCAACCGAAAGCGATAGCGGACCCGGCAACTGCGGGCCCGACAACCGGGCGGCGACCAGAACCGCCCGCGCGCCGGCACCGCCCGCCAGGCATCGCCATCGGCGACCGTCACGTCGGCAACGAACGGCAACGCCGCGCGATCCAGCGTCAGGTCGTCGGCCGTACCGGGCGGGTAGGCGGCCTCGATGCGCAGCTCCACCGCCTTCGTCGCCGTCGCCCTCACCGTGACGTCGTAGGTGACCGGCGCTGGCGTCGACGCCGCGCCAGCGGCAGCGACGGCAGCAAGCACCAGCATCACCCCGAGAATGATCGCGGCCGGGCGGCGGTTCGCTCCATTGTCCACGCCCGAGCATAGCAACACGAGCGGGCGGCGGAATGATCCGATGCTCCGTGATACGTTCCCCGAATGCTGCTGCTCGCGCTTGTTCTGGCGCTGGACCCCACTCTGGAGACGATCGCGGCCACGGTCGGCGGGACGGTCGGTGGAACGGTCGGATTCGCGGCGCTCGATCTTTCTTCCGGCCGATCACTGAGAACGCACGAGAGCCAGTCTTTCCCCATGCAAAGCGTCTTCAAGTTGCCGGTGGCCATCGAGGTTCTTCGCCAGGTGGACGCCGGAAAGCTCGCTCTTGATCGCGAGATCGCGCTCGGCCGGAAGGACGCCCGCGACGGCAATGCCTTCACGATGAAGGTCCCGGCCAAACGGACCATCGGCCAGCTGCTGGAAGCGATGCTGGTCACCAGCGACAACGTCGCCTGCGACAAGCTGCTGTCTCTGATTGGCGGCCCCCGGGTGGTCGATCCTCGCATGAAAGAACTTGGCGTCAGCCTCGCGCAGGTGAGTCTCGTCGAGTCTCCCGAACCAGAGGTCGAGGTCCTGCGTGGTTCCGTAGGCACCTTCAATCAACGCGGCACCCATTCCAACGATCAAGTAACGACCTCCCAGGGCGTTCAGCGCCCCGAGAAGGACTCGCTCAGCGGACGTGAGTACGAACTCGGACACGGGTAATACCGCGGCGAAGGCGCTCTGAGGGAGATAGCTCGAGGGCTTGGAGGGAGTGATACACGTCCCCTGGGTCCATCCCGGGGTGATCGCCCGCGATGGCGTGCGCCTGGCGCCACCGTGCCTCGCTACGTAGGACCCACACCCGCTCAGCTTCGCTGAGACCGTCGTCCCATTTCGTCACATCGGTCACGAGCCTCAGTATGCCACAGGCGCTGCGTGGCCGCGGAACCGCGGGGACCCGCAGCTGTCACTCCCGGTTCCGGCGAACCGATATGGCCAGCTTGGCCACGCTCTTCAGCACGTGGGGAATGCGCTTGGTCAGGTTGATGGACGGGGGGCGCTTCTCGCGCACGGCGAAGGGGATCTCGACCACCTTCTTGCCCTCGCGGTGGGCGCGGATGACGAACTCGCTGGCGAAGACGTCGCGGTCCAGGACGCAGCGACGCGCTGTCTCCAGCAGGGCCTCCCGCCGAAATGCCTTCAGGCCGTGGGTGTCGGTGCCGCGGTAATGGCACACCACGCGCAACATCCCGTTGTAGACGCGGGTGGCGGCGCGCCTGAACAACGGTCGCTGGTCGTTCGATCCCACCATGGCCTTCGACCCGACCACCAGCTCGGTGTCGCTGCGTTCCAGCAGGGCCAGCGCCCGGGCGTAGAACTGCGTGTCCAGAAGATCGATCTCGTCACAGATGACGTACTTGCCGCGCGCCTCAAGGATGCCCGTCTTCATGGCCAGGCCATAGTTGGGCGCGCCGATCGACAGGATGCGCACCTGCGGGTGGGCTGCCTGCAGCTCCTTGCCGATCTCCACGGTGCGATCGCGCGAACCGTTTTCGCACAGCAAAAGCTCGTAGGGCCATCCGAACGGACGCTGTTTTTCTTCCCGCTCCAGCACCGATCCGGCCAGGATCCCTTCCTCGTTGTAGACCGGCATGACGATGGAGACGTGCGGCGGCGCGCCGTTGGCGCTCATCGCGCCCGCCGCGCGCGCAGGGACGACGTCTGGCGTTCTTTTGATCTCACGGAAAACATTGACTTAGCATGAAGGCCACCGGGCCGGCCACGTGTTAAAAAGGCTGCGCGCCCCGCAAGGGGCGACGCGACGCGATCGGATAGCCCGCCGGCGGGCGCCCAGAGACGACATGGTACCCTCTCGCCTGCCAAACAGGGACACCCGGCGCGTCGATCGGGAGGGCTTGCAGCGCGTGCGCGACCTTGATCGCCAGCACCGCAAGCGTTTGCGCGGCGCCGCGCGCCTGCTGCTGACGTTCCGCTTTCTGGCCACCGCGCTGCAGCGCCTGCACCGGGGCACCGCGCCGGTCACCGCCGCCCCCGTGCCCCACCCCGCGCCGGGAACGGTGGTGGTCTCCTTCGTCGGCCACGCCACGGTCATGATCACCACGGCGCAGACGCGCGTGTTGACCGATCCGCTGCTGGAAAACAGCCTGTTCGGCCTGCGCCGCGCCAAGGCGGCCGGCCTGGCCGACGCCGATCGCGACGACGTGGATCTGGTGTTGATCTCGCACGCGCATCGCGATCACCTGCGCCCGCGCAGCCTGCGCCGTCTGCCGCGCGCCGCCCGCGTGGTGGTCCCCCCGCGCTGCGCCGATCTGATCGCGCGCCAGCGCTTTGACGACGTGGTGGAGCTGGGCCCCGGCCAAAGCCTGCGCCACCGCGATCTGGAGATCACCGCCGTTCCCGTGCGGCACTCGGGCGTGCGCGGCCTGGGCGACTATGTCCGCCGCGGCACCAGCGGTTACATCGTTCGCGCGCAGGGAACCACCGTCTACTTCGCCGGCGACACCGGTTATTTTTCAGGCTTTTCGGAGATCGGCCGCCGCTTTCACCCCGACGTGGCCCTGCTGCCCATCGCCGGATACGAACCGGCCGGCTTCCGCGACGAGCACATGTCGCCGCTGGATGCGCTCTATGCCTTCGAAGATCTCGGCGCGCGGGTCCTCATCCCCATCACCCACGGTTCGTTCCCGCTCAGCTATGAACCGCTGCACGCCCCGCTGGAATGGTTGCGCCAGCTGGCTCGCTCGCGCGGCCTCGGCCACGCCACCGACGACGACAGCCGCCACGTCGCGGTTCTGGACCACGGCGAGAGCTGTCTTTTTCGGCGGCGAGGACCGAAAAAAGCCGATTAGTCGCGCTTTTGACGCCCCCAGATTGTGACGAGGCCAACATCCTGGGGCCATCTCCTCTTGACCCCGGCGCGGTTCGCCAGCCAGACTGCCTGCCATATTCCCCCGGAGGTCTGACGATGATGAACTGGCTTGGTAAGGGACTCCTCGTGGCAATGGTGGTCGCCGGATGCGGCGGCGGCGGCGGCAGCACGACCGTCACGGTCGCCGATTTCTGCGCGCAAAAGGCGGAAAAGGAATGCCAGGTGGTCGACAGCTGCGGGACTGCCGACAAGCCGACATGCCTGGTCGCTCGCAAGGCCGAGTGCATGACGCTGGCGGGTAACGCCCAGGTGGCGCCGCGGATCTTCCGCGCCGCCAACATCAGCGCCTGTATCAACCAGACAAACTCCGTCTACAGCACCAAGGGAACAATCACCCCGATTCAGATCGACATGATGGACGACGCCTGCCAGTACGTCTTCCAGGGCGACGTCGCCGAATCATCTCCCTGCACGGTGAAATACGACTGCAGTGGCACCCTCATCTGCGACAAGGGCGTCTGTGCCAAGAAGACCACCAAGAACGCCACAGAGCTTTGCGGCAACCCGGGCGAGATCTGCAACACCGGGTCGATCTGCACCATGATGGGCGCCGTCTACAAGTGCCTCCCGAAAGGAATGCTCGCCGCAATGTGCGACGAGACCACCCCCTGCCTGGAAACGCTTCATTGCGTTGGCGGCAAATGCGCCGAGCGCTCGGCCGTCGGGGGCGCCTGCACGTCGAACGGTGACTGCGCCAGCACGGTCCCCTATTGCGACCCGTACATCGGGAACAAATGTGACAAGGGCCTGACCTTCGGCGGTGGCGCAGCGGCCTGCGCGGCCTTCGGCGGGACGGCCGGCGGCAGCGGCGGCAGCGCCGGCACCGGCGGGGCGTCGGGCTCGGGCGGCGCCGCCGGCACGGACGCGGCGGACGAGGCCGGCGGGGCGGCCACCGATTGATCCGTTGATTCCAAGGTGCAGGCCAGATTAAGTAAGCACTTCACCGTGGTGACAGATCGACTTCGCAAGGTCCCCCCGTGGGGTTGGGCTGTGCTTTTTTCGCTGGCGATCTGCCTGCCGCGCCTGGGGGCGTTCGGCTTTTGGGATCCCTGGGAGCTGAAGATCGCCGACCAGGCCCGCGAGATCGCGGAGAGCGGCCACCTGTTCGACCCGACGGTGGGCGGCCGTTACCCGGCCGGCAAGGGCCTGGGGTTCGTCTTTGCGGCGCTGGGGATCAAGATCTTCGGCGCCGGCGAATTCGGCGCGCGCCTGCCGAGCACGCTGTGCGCCGTCGGGGCGCTGCTGGCGGTCTACTGGGCCGCCGCCGGGATGTTCCGCCGCCGGGCCGCCCTGCTTGCCACGCTGGCCCTGGGCAGCATGACCATCTTTACCTTGGAGGCGCGCCAGCTGACCTCCGACGCGCCGGCCATGGCCGGGTTGGCGCTGGCCATGGGCGGGCTGGCCCGCTATGCCTGGCCTCCGTCGGGAAAACGCCGGCTGCTTGATCTGTTGATCGGCTGCGCGGGGATGGCCTTCGGTTGTCTGGCCGCGGGCGCGCTTCTGGGTGTGGTGCTGCCGGGGCTGTCGCTGCTGGCGGCGCTGGTGGTCGGTTATGGTCTGGTGGCTTCGGACGCCAAGGTCGACGACGGCACCGGCGACCTGGCCGCGCCCGGCACCGGGCCCGACATTCCCGCCGGCACCCGCTTTGGCGAGGCCACCCTCAGCTTCAAGAAGCCGGCCGGCCTGATCCTGATGGCCATCGGCCTGCTCTGCATCGCGCTGATGGTGACGGCCATGACCAACCTGGTGGCCGGCAAATACTCGGCGCTGCTGGGCGGCGTGGCCCAGGGGGGCGTGCCGTCTCACAACTTCGAGTACCTGGTGCGCGAGCTGGGCTTTGGCCTGTTCCCGTGGAGCGCGGTGGCGGTCTTCGCGCTGGCCCGCCCGCTGATTCGCCTGGACGAATCGGAAGGCATCCAATCGAACACGCGCCTCGCCTTCGGGCAGCTGTACGTCTTCTTCGTCGCTGGGCTGGGGTTCGCCCTGTCGACCTACCTGGTGCTGGTGCTGGGCGACGGTCGTTACCTGGCGTTGCCGGCCATCGCGCTGGCGGTCGGCGTTTTTCTGGACGAGGCGCTGGAGGGAAACCGCTCCGAGCCGGTGGCTGGCCTGTTGATGGCGACCGGCACCATGGTGGTCGCCCGCGACTTCTTCCTGGCGCCGGAAGAGCTGGTGTCTGTCCACCTGCTGGACAAGGTGAAGTGGCCGCCGGTGCTTTCGATTGAACACCTGATCCTGGCCGTGGGGTTTCTGGTGGCGCTGGGGGTTTACGCCGGGCTGGCCACGCGCGGCCGGGCGCTGGGAAAAATCGCCGCCCGCGACCTGACCAACGCGCGCAACTGGCAGCGCCGGGTGGAACCGATCATCGTCGCCACCGGGCGCTGGGGCCTGCAAGCGGCCATGGGCCTGGCCGTGCTGTTCGCCTTCTTCGTGGCCCAGGTGCTGGTGCCGCGCCTGTCGACACATTTTTCGTTCAAGCCAGTGCTGGAGTCGTACGCGAAATACGCCAAGGCCGGCGAAAAG
>JAXDMH010000037.1:0-4222 GCA_034666225.1 Myxococcales bacterium | reverse complement strand
CCGTGTGAACGCAGGTGGCGGTGCAATCGCTGCCCATCAGGCGATCGTCGGTACAGGGACTGCCGTCGTCGCAGCTGTCGGGTGGACAGGCACCGGGCTGGCCGGTGGCGATGGCGGTGTCACAAGTCTCGCCCGGATCCAGGTTTCCATTGCCGCAGGTCGGGATGACGGCGTCCGAACCGGCCCCGTCCAGGGGCACGGCTCCGTCGCCAGCGCCTCCGTCCTGACCGCAGGCAGTGGCCGCGCAGGCCAGGCTGACGCTGACGGTTTGCTTGCTTCCGCTGCGCAAGGTAAGGCCGGCTTGTCGCCCGCGCGCCACCGTTCCGCCCTGCGCGTCGAAGGCGCTGATGTCGACGGCCGCTTCGCCGCTGATCTTGGTCTGGATCTCCGCGGCCAGGGTGGTGGGAAAAATGATCGGTGTGCCGTCGCTGTGCGTGTAACGCCGGGTCACCGTGCCGGCATTGCTGGTCAGATCCACCGCCAGCGCCAGCACCGGCGGCGGCGATCCTTGGACACTGACGTCCACCACCAGCACCGCCGGCCCGTCGTTGCGTTGACAGTCGAGGCCCGCCACCAGCCAGACCAGCAACAGCGCGCCCAAAAATTGGCGGGGACGGCGGTGCACTAGTACCTCATGCTGCCAAGGTCGGTTGTCGGCACCGTCTGGTCTTCGCGTCGGCGCGCGGCGAACGCAGCGACGGTTCCCGCGACAACCGCTGCGCCCACGACCGTCCAGACCCACCAGCGCTTCCATAGCGGGCGCCTGGCGGGCGTCTCATCTTCCGCCAGCGGAATGATGATGACGTCATTGCTCAGCGAGGGCAGGGGGGGCCCCGCCTCGGCCAGACCGGACGCCGACGGTGGCAGGGTTCGCGAGCCGAGGGTGGCCACGAACCGCTCTGCCTCGACCCGATTGGGTCCGGCCGGTGCAGTAGTGAGATAGCGGTCGTAAAAAAACAGAGCTCGTTTCCGGTTCCCCAGCTGTCGATAGCAGCCCGCGATGGAGAAAAGAAACTCCGGATCGGCCTTCAGCTCGTAGGCCTTGCGGTATTCGGAGATGGCGTCGTGATAGCGCGCCTTATCGAAATAGCGTCGACCGGCATCGGCGTGCTGTTGTGTCTCGGTCTCGACGCTGACGCGGGCCTGGGCCACCGGCCAAGATCCGGCACCAAGCAAAGTAAGCAGCCCGAAGGCGATTCGAATGAGCTTGAAGAAGTTCAGGCTAAGCACCCGATTAAGCTAACAATCCTCGCGGATTTTGCGCTTTGGCGCCCAAGCCGTCAAACGGGAAAGCCGTCGCGGTCGCTGACGTCTGCTATCGGCGACGACGGCGCGTGGCCGGCTGGCGAACCAGGACCGGCTCCAGAGGAACAAGGCTATCGACCCAGCGACGAATCACGTCGGCGACCGCAGCGCCCAGGTTCTTTGGCGATGCCGCGTCCAGGATCGCCTTCGCTTTTCGCTTCACTTCCGTCGCCTTCATTCGAGCCTCCTCGCCCTTGGATGCCGTGAACCTGGTTTCGAATTCACGAACCTCGTCGGCAGTGAGAGGCCGAAAGGTCATCGGTAGCTTGATGGCCTTGCTGGAGTCCAATATCCCCAGCACGAGCGCGGTCCTGGCGATGACGCCGGTATCCAGCGCCGCTTCGTCGGCGCCCATCGTCCCCTGCAGCGCCTCCGCCGAAAGGTCGGCAGGGCGAACGCCCAGGCCCACCAGCAACGCCTGGGCCGCTCCGGCCCGTTCGATGGCCGCGGCGACGCGCGCGATGTCGGTGACCGAAGCGAAGGGGCGCTCGCCCGGCTTGGGCGGCTCCTCCAGCGCGTTCGGAAACAGGGGGCGCAACCGGGTCACCGACTCCATGACGGTGGTGTCGTCCGGTTCCAGCAGGTTGCGGCCGGCTGCCACGAACGGCCCTTTGTATTGCAGGGCCAGCGCCAGCTTGCGGACCTTTCCGATCAGGCTGCCCCCCAATCGAAACAGGCGCATCAGAGAAACGGTCTTGATCGCCTCCAGGGCCCGATCCTCGTCGCCGCGCGCCAGAAATTCGACGGCGATGTCCAGCGTCGCCGCCAGCCGGCCCAGCGTGCTGGCCACGGCCTCGTCGTCGCCCGGTGTGATGCGGTCGGCCGCCAGCACGCGGTTGGTCAGCGCCACCAGCGCAAAGTGAAGGTCGGCGACCTCGTCGGGCGTGGCCAGCCGGCGCGCCGTTCGCGCGAACAGCGACGGCGAGCCCAGCCGTTCGATCAGCGCGGCCGGCGCCCGCAAGGAATCCTCGGCTCCGTCGCGGCCGGCGGCACCGGTGGCCGTCGGTCGCAGGCGCGTGCCCGGTTTGATCTCCCCCAGATGCACCGACGCGGGATCCAGCTCTCGGTAGACCTCCAGCGCTTCGTAGTAATCGGCGAACCCGAGGTCGCTCATGCGCCCCGAGCGCCAGCGAAAGGCCATCTCTTCCATGCTGGACGTCATCTCGGACCGCGCGCCGATCAGCAAGCGGGCCGCCAGCCGGTGATCGGCGCGATAGAGCCCCTCCATGATCCGCACCATGGCGCGCGCTGATTCTGGCGGCTGACCTTCTTCGCCAGGCGCCGCCGGCGTGGGTTCGTGCTGGGGGAAACCGATCACGTCCAGGATGAACACGCGATCGGGCGTCTCATAAAGGATGCCTTCGCCTTCGTGGGGCGGTTCCTCCTGCGACAGGTCATAGATGCGGAAGGTCTGCGTGAAGAGCAGGCCCACCAGCTCGGTGTCCAGACCGGAGATCCATTCACCGATTTTTTCGTAAGGGGCCTCGGACATGACCTCGATCCATTCGGCCATGCGCTCGGGCATCAGCTCGTCGCGCTGCCACAGACTGAAGTCCATCACCGCCTGAACCTGCTCGGCGCGCGCATGCACCAGAATGTCGCCGGCCTCGCGGATGCCCACCTCCTGAACGACGTAGTAAAGCTCGTCGCCGGGCAGGGCGCGGATGGCGCGTTCGGGGTCGGGACCGGACAGCAGTAGATCCGCGCGGCGCAGGCGTTTCCCCCGACCCAGCTGCGCGCGATAGCGCGACAGAGCGATGACGTTATCTGGGGAGTCTGTGTCCTTGTCAGTCATTGCCGTAGTCTTATACGCGGTAAACTGGCGCCGTCGATGTTGTCGTCGGTGCTGAAGACAATTCGCCGCGAACAGCTCTTCGGGGCTGGCGATCGCGTGCTGGTGGGGGTCTCCGGTGGCCCGGACTCCATGGCTCTGCTCGCCGTGCTGTGGGAGCTGGCGGCCCGCCTGAAGATCCACCTGGAAGTGGCCACCGTCGATCACGGTCTGCGTCCTGAGGCCCGCAGTGAGGCGGACCTGGTGGCCGCCCGGGCCGCTGCCCTGGACGTTCCTTTTCATCGCGTACAGGTGGATGTGCGCGCAGCGCGGGCCGGTGCCGGCGGTGGTTCGCTGCAGGCCGTGGCGCGCACCTTGCGCCTGGACGCGCTGGAAAATCTGGCGGGCACGCTGGGCGCGGCGCGCGTCGCTCTTGGTCATCACGCCGACGACCAGGCGGAGACGATCCTGTTTCGGGTCCTGCGGGGAACCGGCGTGCGCGGCCTGGCCGGTATCCCGTACCAGCGCGGTGTGTTCATTCGGCCGCTCCTCGACGTGCGACGAACCCAGATCGAGACGTACCTTCGGCGGCGCAGTCTCCCCTTTGTCGAGGACCCGTCGAATCTGGATTCCCGTTTTACGCGCGCACGCGTGCGGCACCGCTGGCTGCCGCTGCTGCGAGAAGAAAATCCGCGCCTGGCCGAGGCGCTGGTCGCCCTGGGCGCCGACGCCCGCCGCTTGGCCGGCGCGGGCGGCGTCGCCAGCATCGACCCGGCCCACGTGGGGAGGGCGGCGGCCGCCACCATCAGGCAACTACAGCGTCGAGGAGGGACCGCCTTGGTTGACGTCGCAGGCGGCCGCATCGAAGTCGCCTACGGCCGGACGCGCTGGCGCGGCGGCCAGGACGACGACGAGAACGAGGACGACGCACCGACTCTGCATCCATCCGGGCCGGTCAGCATCGCAACGGAAGGCATGTTCTGGCTGGGTGGTCCGGTGGGCATCGAGATCAAGGAAGGCGCTGCGGCACCGTCGCCGTCATCGTCGCTGCCGTCCGACAGCGCCGCCTTCGACGCCGACCAGGTACCGACGCCTTTGATCCTTCGCCAGCGCCGCCCCGGTGACCGCATGCGCCCGCGCGGTGGG
>JAXDMH010000036.1:0-4045 GCA_034666225.1 Myxococcales bacterium | reverse complement strand
GCGACTGCAGCCAGCGCGTCAGCGCGGGCGCCACCCAGGCGATGTCGGCCAGGTGACCGCACGAACCGCCCCAGCCTACGATCACCTTGCGGGGGTTCGTCGGGCGCGTCCGCTCGCAACGGCGTGGCGGCATCTGGTTCATGAACAGCGCCTGGGCACGGGCGTAACGGCCATAGATCCGCTGCAGCTCGGGCGTGCAGAACTGCACGCCGTCGCAGGCGCCCAGCAGCTGCTTCAGCTTGGTGATCTCATAAGGATCGACGTAAAAGCGCGCATAGGGATTCGAGGGCTGCAGGTGGGCGACGTCGTCGTTCATCTCGAACACGGTGCACTGGCCGCGGGCCCGCCGGGCGGCGATCACCGGTCGCAGATCGACGTCCGGCACCATGTTGATGATCAGGACGTCGGCTTCATCGAACAGCCTGCGGCGCGCCCGGTGGATGTGAGGGGCGTCGGCCACCCAGACGCCGTCGCGCTCGCTCAGCGCCCGGCCGGGACCATCAATACGATAGAACCAGTCGCCGCTTCGCTCGCTGGTGGCAAGGCTAAGCTGAGCGATCAACATCGCGTCGCCTACTACGGAGGGAGGAGGTGGCAACTTGAGCGGAGCGGTCGCGGTCGTGGTCGTGGTTGGGGTCTGGGTGGGGCCTGGAAACCCCCGTCGGCGTCAATATCCTGACGCCGACCCGCCGCCCAGAACGCGCCGAACACGGCAAGTAAGCACTCAGTCTATTGTGAGCCCCGGCGACCGAGACCCGCGATTTGCCTGCGCGAACAGGCGAGGCGGTTGCAAGCGCTTCCACAAGAACGCCACGTAAGCGGCGCGCCGCCGGCGTAATTGTTCGGCCAGCGCCGGCGCGCTGTCAGCCGCGGGAATGAACACGGCGGCCTGTCGCTGGCGCAGCAGCGGTTCCAGAAAATCGTCCGGCACCTCGGCCACCGCTGCTTCCAGAACGTCGCGCGCCAGACGCCGGGCGAACAGCTCGTCCCACAGCGGCCAGTCGTCCGACGCGGTCGCGGCGTCGAACACGTGCGCCTGGCCGCCGCGCCCGAGCTGGCCAGGCGACTGCTCGGTGACCGCCGACCAGTCGTACTGAAATCGCAGCGCCGCCCCCTGGTCGATCAGGAAGAGCTCTCCGTCGGACAGCAGCAGATTCGGATTGCTGGGCGTTCGATCCGGATTCAGGACCAGGCGATCCAGCCACAGCACCGCCGCGGCCGTGGCCGGCGCGACCGCCGCCAGCTCCTGGGCCGAGACGTCGCGGGCCCGCGGCAGCAGCGCAAAGCCCAGATTCACCCCCACGCTGTCCCTCAGGAGATCGCCCAGCTCTTGATCGCGATCGTCGGTGGGCGTGCCCGCCGGCAGCAGCACCAGATCGCGCGGCGGCACGCGCAGGTCCAGCGCCTCGGCCAGCGCGGCGACGATGATCTCGGCGACCAGCGAGCCGGTCCCTTGCGCCGCTCCGCGCAGCTTGACCAGGCGTGGCCCGGCGGCCGTCTCGGCCACCACCGGGCGCGAACTGCCGCGCAGGGCACCGGACAGAACGCGCGTGGCTGTCAGCGTTCGCAAGCGGACCTACGCCGGCCCGCCATCGGGCGACGCGCGATCGGTCGGACGATCGGTCGGACGATCGGTCGGATGACGGGGCGGATGACGGGGCGGGTGACGCGGCGGATGCGGCTCCCCGAACAGGACGACGGCGGCGGCGGCGATGAGGCCCAGGTTGCGCAGCAACGTCAGGGCCGTGATCGGTCCGCCGCCCGTGCCGAAGCAGCCGCATTCGATGTTGATCCCTCGGAAGTACGCCGACCCCACCGCCAGCAAGAACATCGCGAACAGGGCCAGCGCTGCCAGCGCCGCCGGCCGGCGCCAGGACAGCGGAAGCGCCAGCAAGGCCACGCCCACCAGCACCTCGGCGGTGGGCAGCGACGCCGCCAGGTACGGGGCCAGCGCCGGCCAGAACTGATAGTTGGCGATCTCGGTGGCGAACGTCGTCGGATCGCGCAGCTTCAGCGCGCCCGCCACCAGCAGCACCGCGCCCACGCCCAGACGCAAAGCCCGGAGCGCAAGCACCCTCATCGCGATGCTGCCTTCTGCACCTGACAGTCGGGGCAGGCCCCGCTGGAACAGGCCAGACCAGCCTGGCTCCAGGCCGGGAAACCACCGGCCAGCACCAGGATGCGCAGCTCGGGGCGATTGATGCGCCGGCGCATCTCGTCGGCGACCGGCTGGGCGTCGCCCGTGCCGTCACCGTAAACGATCAACGTGCGCCGTCCCGCCACCTGGCCGGCCGCCGCGTCGGCCACTGACCCGGACGCCGCGCAGGGCAGGTGGATGGCGCCCGTGACATGTCCCAGGGCGAACTCTTTCTCCGGCCGCACGTCGGCGATGATCGTCTGCGGATCGCCACACAGCCCGGCGGCCTCTTCCGGCGGCACCACCGACACCGCCGGCATCGCGCTGCCCGCGCTGTGATTGGAGGGCGGCGCCCCGCACAGCGCCGGAGCGGCGAACGATCGCAGCGCCACGCCGTTCGGTCGCACCGCATTGACTCCCAGGCCGATCACCATCGACAGGCCCAGCAGCAGCGCCGCGCGCATGACGACTGGGATCATCCCCCTAGGCTAGCAGGCGCCGGAAGGGATCGCGTTGCGACTCAAGCGAATGTCTGGCCGTTCCATCCCCACAGGTAATTCTGCACATCGCCGAACTCGATGTAGATGCGCGCCGGCGGCACGGCCAGCGCCGCCGAGACGCGTTCGCAGATCTCGCTGCTGAGGTTGGTCGTCTGTTCAGGCGTCATGGTGCCGACGTTCCGCACCGCCACGAAACAGCACGGCGTCGATTCTCCGCCCAGCGTCATGCTGAGGTTGGGAACAAAACAGGTCATCGACCAGCGTTCTGGTTTCTGAAACGCCTGCGACAGCAGGCGAGACAGATCCGCCAGGAGGGCATCTTTGCCCGGCGCGACCGGTTCGGGCGCCGAGGTGAAAATCTGGATCAGCGGCATGACCTCCGTCATAGCGCGAAATGGCGGCAGGGTGTCAATCGCGGCGCATTTGTTCGCTGGCCAGCGCGCCTTTCCCGTGTTACCAGGGGCCATGAAACGACAGCTGAAAAGACAGCTCGCGTGCCTGATTCTGGTGGCGACCACGGCGTCCTTGGTCGGATGCAACAAGTTCAAAGGCGCCTCCGGCGCCGGCGGCGCCCCCAAGACCGAAGATCAGAAGACGCTGTACGCGCTGGGCCTCATGCTCGGCCGCAACATCGGCGTCTTCAATCTCAGCAAGGACGAGCTGGAACAGGTCAAGGCGGGCATGAGCGATCAGGTCCTGAAGAACAAACCGGCCGTCGAACTGGAGGCTTACGGGCCCAAGGTCGACGGCATGGCCCGCGCCCGACAGGAAGCGTCGACCGTGACCGAAAAAGGCCGCGCCAAGCAGACCCTGGAGGCCGCCGAGAAGGAGGCCGGTGCCATCAAGACGCCCTCGGGCATGGTCTTCCGCACCGTCAAGCCCGGCACCGGCCCCAACCCGGCGGCCAGCGACAAGGTCAAGGTCCACTATGTCGGCACGCTGCCCGACGGCACTGAATTCGACAGCTCGGTGAAACGCAAGGAGCCGGCCACGTTCCCGCTGAACGGCGTGATCAAGTGCTGGACCGAAGGCGTGCAGCGCATGAAGGTCGGCGAGAAGGCCAAGCTGACCTGCCCGTCGGACCTGGCCTACGGCGACAGCGGCCACCCGCCCGCCATCCCGGGCGGCGCCACGCTGATCTTCGACGTCGAACTGCTCGAGATCTTGAAGTCCTGAGATAGCGCTCGGCCTGAAAGGCCGAGGGGGGCGGGCTCGCGCCTTAACTCTTCTTCACACGGCGCCGTCCCTGTTCTTAACAGGCGGTGGTCATCCTTCTTCTCGGAGCGAATGGATGCTCTTCGAACGAAAGGATGATCGTCATGATTGGATGTCTGCTGGGAACGCTGGGGATTATTGGGATCGTCAGGTGGGCGCACGCCCGCCGGTACGGGTACCTTGGCGGCGGCTG
>JAXDMH010000035.1:0-3188 GCA_034666225.1 Myxococcales bacterium | reverse complement strand
CGCGGCCTGGCTCGGTCGGCCGCTGATTCTGACGGGACTGCTCTTGGCAACCGCCGCCAGCTGCCAGCGGTCGACGCCCGGCTTCTACGGAACCACCGCGCTCCAACATCCCCCGGGTGAAATCTGGGTGAACAACGCAACCGAACCGGAATGGATCGATCCCGGCAAGTGCGCCGAGTCCGCCGGGTCGACCATCGTGATGAATACCTTCGCCGGCCTGACCCAGCCGCACCCCAAGACGCTGCAGCCGATGCCGGAGATCGCCCGCACCTGGGCAGTCTCCGATCAAGGTCGTCGCTATACATTCTGGCTGCGCCCCACGCAGTGGTCCGACGGCCACGCGCTGACCGCGCATGACTTTGTCTATTCGTGGAAGCGGGTCATCGATCCGACCACAGGGTCGAAATACAACAGCTTCCTTTACCCGCTGGAGAACGCCGAGGCCTTCGGCGAACGCGCGTTGTGGTTCGTCGGCTTGCCCGCCGCGATCACCTCCGCCCAGCTGGAGGCATTGCTGGCGCCGCTGGCGCCCATCGCCAAGACGAAGATCGATCGCGCGCATGGCTGGGCGTTCGCCTGGCTGAAATCGGAAGGCACCGCCGCCGACGGCGATCGGGCCAAGGTGATCGCGGCGCTGAACGGCAAGACGGCGGAAGGAGCCACCGCGCCGATCACGGTGAAGATCGCCGACGCGTCGGTGGTGGGCGTGCGGGCCATCGACGACGACACGCTGGAGCTGCGCCTGGAACACCCGGTGCCCTATTTTTTGAGCCTGATCATGTTTTACACGGCCATGCCGGTGCCCCGGCACGTCCTCGAGCGTCTGGAGAAGGAAGGGAAGAACCCCGACCTGTGGACGCGGCCCGAATACTTCGTCTCCAACGGACCCTACGTGCTGAAGGAGTGGAAGTTCCGCCAGTACATGGTGCTGGAGAAGAACCCCTATTACTGGGACGCAGCCAACGTGCGCACGCCGCGCATTCGTCTTTTGATGGTGGACGACGAGAACACCCTGCTGAACCTCTACAAGACCGGGCAGATCGATTACATCGGGTCGAACGCCAACCTGCCGGTGGAGTTCCTGGACTACCTCCGCCAGCAGAAGGATTTTGTCTCGCATTCCTTCCTGGCCGTTTACTACTACTGGATCAACACCAAGCTGCCGCCGCTCGACGACGCGCGCGTGCGGCGCGCGCTGGGGCTGGCCATCGACCGACCGTCGCTGACCCGGTTCATCACCCGCGGCAATCAGATCCCCACCGCCACCCTGGTCCCCGACGGGCTGGCCGGCTATCAAAGCCCAAAAGCGACGCTGTTCGATCCGGCGGAGGCGCGGCGCCTGCTGAAAGAGGCCGGCTATGACGACCAGCACCCGCTGCCCCACATGACCCTGATCTACAACACGCAGGAAGGGCACCGCCTGATCGCCCAGGCCGTGCAGCAGATGTGGAAGAAGCACCTGGGGCTGGACGTCGACATCGAGAACCTGGAGTGGAAGGTCTATCTGAAAAAGCAGGAGGCCGTCGACTTCCAGATCTCGCGCGGGGCCTGGATCGGCGACTATCCCGATCCCTTCACGTTTCTTGAATTGCTGTCGGGCACGGGCGGCAACAACCATTCGAACTGGCGCAACGCCGAGTACGATCGCCTGCTGACCGAGGCCAACCGGACGCTGGAGGCGCCGGCGCGCATGGCCCTTTTGCGCAAGGCGGAGGACGTGGCGCTGGCGCAGTCACCGATGCTGCCCATCTATGTGTACACCCGCAACGAGCTGGTGAAGCCGTACTTGCGCGGGTTCTGGGGCAACATCCAGAATCATTCGATCATGAAGTACTGGCACATCGACGAGCGCTTCTACAAGGAATCGCCGGCCGTGCCGCCCGAGGATCCTCCGCCGCCCATGCTGCCGCTGGACCCCGTTCCCGCGGGGGCCATCCCATGAGCGGCGTGACCCGTTTCGCCATCCGGCGGGCGCTGGGATTGATCCCGACGCTGCTGATCATCGTCGTGCTGTCGTTCCTGGTGATTCGCCTGGCGCCCGGCTCGCCGTTTTCGGCGGAGCGCAAGGTGCCGCCCGAGGTCTTGAAAGATCTTCAGGCGCACTATGGCTTTGACAAGCCGCTGCCGGCCCAGCTGCTCAGTTACGTCGGCAAGCTGCTGCACGGCGACCTGGGTCTGTCGACCAAGTACCCGCAGCGCACCGTCAACGAGATCATCGCCGACGGTTTTCCGGCCACGCTGACGCTGGGCGCGGCGGCCCTGCTGTGGGCGCTGATCCTGGGCATCGGCGCCGGCATCGTCGGGGCGGTTCGCCAGAACACGCGCTGGGACCACGGCATGATGGGCGTTGCCATGATCGGGATCAGCGTGCCCACGTTCGTGATGGGGCCGCTGCTGGTGCTGGTGTTCGCCCTGCGTTTCTACCTGCTGCCACCGTCGGGCTGGGGCGGGATCTCGCATGTCGTCCTCCCGGCGCTGACGCTGGGGACCGCGTATGCCGCGTACATCGCGCGCCTCACGCGCGGTGGCTTGCTGGAGGTCATCCGGTCGGACTTTGTCCGCACGGCGCACGCCAAGGGGCTGCCCGAGCGGGTGGTGATCTGGCGCCACATGCTGCAGGGCGGGCTGTTGCCGGTGGTGACGTCCCTGGGGCCGGCCATCGCCAACATCATGGTGGGCAGCGTGGTGGTGGAGAAGATCTTCGCCACGCCCGGCATCGGCCCCTACTTCGTCGACGCCGCCTTCAACCGCGATTACTTCCTGGTGATGGGGATCGTCGTTCTGTATTCGGTGTTCTTGCTGGTGATGAACCTGATCGTGGACATCGCCTACGGATTTCTGGACCCGCGGGTGCGGTACGAATGACGACGGCGCCTGTGGCAGGTCCCGAGGCCGTGCGTGGCGGCGGTCTGGTGGCGGGGACGTCGCTGTGGCAGGACGCCTGGAAACGCCTGCGCAAGAACCGCGCGGCGGTGGCGGGCGGCGTGATCACGGTGTTCCTGATGCTGGCCTGTTTCCTGGGGCCGTTCGCGGTCAGGGCGGCCTGGGGCTATAGCTATTCCGATCAGAACCTGGCCTACGGGCCGCGCGGGCCGTCGTGGCAGCACTGGTTCGGCACCGATTATTTTGGCCGCGATCTTTTGACCCGCGTTCTGTACGGCGGGCAGATCAGCCTGGTGGTGGGCCTG
>JAXDMH010000034.1:0-8152 GCA_034666225.1 Myxococcales bacterium | reverse complement strand
CCAGGATGCCGGTGCCCAAAAATTGAAACCCCATCAGAAAGCAGGTGATGCCAATCATGAACAGCGGGTTGCGATGGACCCAGATCCCCTGGTCCAGCTTTTCCCACAGCACGAACCCCGACACGCCCGTCCCCGCCAGCAACATCAGCGCGCCCAGGCCGCCGAACAGATAGATCGGTTTGGTCAGATAGCGCCGCAGGAACCAGACCGTCACCAGATCCAGCAGCACCTTCACCGTGCGCTGGAGGCCGTACTTGGATTTGCCGGCGCCGCGCGGGCGGTGATTGACCACCACCTCGGCCACGCGCGCGCCCATGCTGTCGGCGATCACGGAGATGTACCGGTGCATCTCGCCGTAAAGGCGCATGTCGTCGGTGACGTGCTTGCGATAGACCTTCAGCGAGCAGCCGAGGTCGTGAATGGTGGCGCCGGTGATCTTGCGGATCAGCCAGTTGGCCATCCGCGAGGGCACCTTGCGCAGCATCAGGCCGTCCTTGCGGTTCTTGCGCCAGCCGGTGACGAAGTCGTGCCCTTCGCCTTCATCCAGCTTGGCGATCAGCACCGGGATGTCGCGCGGATCGTTTTGCAGATCGGCGTCCATGGTGACGACCACGCTGCCGCTGGCGGCGCGAAAGCCGGCGTCAAAAGCCGCCGTCTGTCCGGTGTTGCTGCGAAACAAGATCACCCGCAAGGCCGGCCGGCGGGCGGCCTCCGCGCGCAACAACGCACCGCTGCCGTCGCGGCTGCCGTCGTCGACGGCAATGATCTCGTACTGCTTGCCCAGGCCCTGCAGCACGCCTTCCAATTCATCGAGCAGCGGCTGGATGTTCTCCCGCTCGTTGTAGATCGGAAGGATGACGCTGATGTCCATGGCCTCCCGTGCCTCTAGCACCTCAAGACCGACCCGAGCAAGTCCGCTCCGACCAACGGACCTCTGCCAGCTCCCGGGAACGCGGGCTTTGCCCGCGCGGCTCACCTTGCCGATCGTCCATCCGAGGGTGTCGGGACCACGCCCCCGTCGCCTCAAGTCCCGCCACTGTCTTCCGATTACCAAGGTGGATGAGGGGGTCGAAACATCAGGGTGACGGACTCCCGGCGAAGAGTGGGTCCGGGGCCGACATCGACAGCCCGTTGCCGCCCGCAGCGAAGAGCAGCGTCGCGGCGGATATCGGTCTGGTCAGCCTGCTGACGGTGCCATCGCTGTTCCTGTTCGACAAATTTGGCGGTCATCTGGGTTCGGTGGTGGCGTTCGTATATGTGGCCGCGCTGATCCGCCTGTCGAATCACCCGGCTCTGATCGGTCGGTTAGACGGCATGTCCGAACGCCAGGCGCGCATCCTGGCCGGCGCGACCACGCTGGCGGTCATCGTCCTGTTCGCGGTCCTGTATCCCCTCTCGAATTCCGGACGCTTCGGGCAGGGCAGCGACAATGACGAGGCCCTGAACCTGGCCACCACGAGCCTTCTCAACGGACAGTTTCCCTACCGGCACGTCACCTATCTGGGCAACCAGCTGAGCCCGTTGCCGGGATCGCTGGTCTTTGCCTCTCCCTTCGTGCTGCTGGGAAACGCGGTCTATCAGATGTTCTTCTGGCTGCCCTTGGCGGCGTTTCTGGTATGGCGCTCTTGGGGCCGCCACACTGGTCGCTCGCTGGCGTTCTTCTGGCTGGTGGCGCTGGGATGTCCGGCCGTTCTGTATCAGGTGGCGGTGGGAAACGACTATGCCGTCAACGCGCTGGTGGTCACCATCTTCAGTTTCATGCTGGCAACAGCGGGCGATCGAAACACGTCGACCGCTGGCACCTATGCCCTGGCCGTCGGGCTGGGCGTGGCCCTGTCTTCGCGGCCCAATTTTTTGCTGATCCTGCCGCTGCTGTTCTCGCGGCTGTGGCAAAAGCAGCCACCGGGGCGCGCGCTGGGCTTAACGGCCCTGGTCATTGGGGTGGCGGGGGCGGTGACGCTGCCGTTCTTCCTGTACGATCCGGAACATTTTTCCCCGACCCACGCGCTGTCGAAGCTGTCTCTCAACCGGGGCAGCAGCACGCATATCGGCGTGATCGTCCCGATCCTGGGATTCGTCGTTGCGTGCGTTCTGGCCCGGCCGGCCTGGAACAAGAGCGTCGGGGCGTTCCTGCGCAACGCCGCGCTGGTACAGGCGTCAATGGTGCTGGGGGTGGTGGTCGTGACCGGCATGTCCCAGCACCGCTGGGTCGACCTGTATCCCACCATCTACGGCCAGTTTTTCCTCTACTTCGGCCTGGGGGCGTTCGTGGCGTCGAAGGCATCCGCCCACACACCAATGGATCTCCCCGCCCTGAATGAGTGCCCGCGCAACGCGGCGTCCCTTCAAGGATTGGTCAGTCAACCTCAATAGACAGTTGGAGCGCCTCAGCGCCGCGCCACTTTTCGCGGCCCGAGGCGTTCTTCCAGTCGATCCAGCTCGCTTTGATACAAACCGGCGGCAAACGGGAACAACGTCACGTTGGCGGCTCCGGCCATCAGCGCCGGCTTCTCGATGGTGTCGGTCATGACCGAGGTCCCGGCCACCACGCGGCAACGCCGTTGCGACCGACTGGTCAGGCCCGACAACATCCGGCAAGACTCGAAGGCGTTCGCCCCGGCCACGGCCAGGTCGAAGAAGATCAACTCTGGCCGATATCGCTCGGCCAGCATCAACCCGGTGGCGATGTTGGTCGCCACCAATCCGCCCAGATCGGCGTGGCGAGCCAGCACCGTCGTTAGATCCGGGCGCCCCTCGCCGGCGGTAGAGATGAGCAGGACCAGTCCCCGGCTGGCGGTCTCAACCCGCGCCGCGTCCACGGCGAACTGCGCGGCGTCGGCGGTGATGTCGGCCGCCTCCAGCTTGGGCATCCCGGCCCCGGCACCGCCGCTCTTGCGCTTGCGCGAAACGTCGTCGGTGCGCCCGGTCCGGCTCAGCTGGCGATGTGCCTGCTCCGACGTCAGCGTCCCGCAGGCCAGCGCGATGAGCATCATCGTGTCGACGTCCAGCGCATCGGCCAGACGCACCAGGTATTCAGCCCGGTCGACGTACATCTGGCCTTCTTTCCACCTGACCGCTCGCGAATGCTCGAAGCCAAGAATATTGGCCAGATCACGCTCGCGTGTGTCGATTCCACGGAGCTCCCGAAGGCGCTCCATACAAAACTTCCAAAGCTCCCGGGACGGTGGGTGGCGCAGCGTTTTCATGGCTCCCTTATTTTCGCAAGGTCGGCCACGATGGCCGCCCCACGGGTGTTGCAAATGTTATGAAGACAGATCGGTGCTATCACGCAAACCGCCGGCAGTGATCCAGTGTTGGGGGAATTTACAATCGGGTCAGTGTTCATGCCCAGATAGAGATCAAAGCGTGGTTTAGGCGTTAACCTTGTCCAGGACGCGCCATTTTGCAAGATAAACTGTGAGGTTCCAAACGGCTCGCAGAATCGGGCAATTTGTTTACAGGGCAGCCCGCCTTCCGTAATTTATGAAACCCTGATGGACAGCCGCCCGATTCGCCGACCGGTCGTGGTATTGGCCGTTACTTCGGGGTTGGCCCTCATCGCCTGCGGCGTGGGGATCCAGCGCGACCTCAGCGCGATTCCGCCCGGGCAAGTCGGATTTGACGACATGTGCAACCTTCAAGGCTACTTCGATGCCCTGGAGGCCAGGACAGCCAGACCGCCTGTCCAGGTCAGCGCCGTCGAGTTGGAGAACGATGCTAAGCGTCCGGTGCGGGGAGGCAAGGCGCTTATCGCCTTCAGCGGCGAATTTCAGCTCCGTCATCTGCGGCGGGTCTTGAACGAGAACTGGAAGCGGCTGCCCGAGCCGGTCGCGTCGGCCAGGAAGATCGAGCTGGAGGTCTACTGGGCGGAGAAGGCCGGCGTGCGCCGCGTCGTCACCGAACGAGACGCGGAGATGATCATTGACCGCCAGTCGTTCTTTCTGCCCTACCACGTCTGCCTGTCCGAGCTGCTGTTTGGCGAACCGCTGTACCGGCAGCGCCGCGAGATGCTGGGGCTGCCGCTGCCGATGCCGCCCCTGCAGATTCCCGACGCCGGCGCCGGCGCCACCGACGGCGGCCACTCCGTCGCCGGGCGCTGAGCCCGTCGCCCGCGCGCGGTCGCGGTGCGGCCCGCGGTGTACAATGTCGGGCTCATGCCTTACGAACACCGCACGGTCGAACCCAAATGGCAGGCGCGCTGGAAGGACGCCGGCCTGCACAAGACGCCGAACGATCCCGCCCGCCCGAAGTTCTATGCGCTGGACATGTTCCCCTATCCTTCCGGCGCCGGGCTGCACGTCGGCCACTGCGAAGGCTATACCGCCACCGACATCATCACGCGCTGGAAGCGGATGCAGGGCTGGAACGTCCTGCACCCGATGGGCTGGGACGCCTTCGGTCTGCCGGCCGAAAACTACGCCATCAAGCACGGCATCCACCCGCGAGTGACCACCGAGCAGTCGATCGCCAACTTTCACCGCCAGATCGACGCCGTCGGTTTCGCCTATGACTGGGACCGAGAGATCAACACCACCGATCCGTCGTACGTGCGCTGGACGCAGTGGATCTTCCTGCAGCTCTACAAACGCGACCTGGCCTATGAGGGGGTCATCCCCATCAACTGGTGTCCGTCCTGCAAGACGGGCCTGGCCAACGAAGAGGTCAGCCAGGGGCGCTGCGAACGCTGCGGGTCGGCCGTCGAACGAAAAGACATGCGACAGTGGCTGCTGCGCATCACCCGCTATGCCGACCGGTTGCTGCACGATCTGGGCGAGGTCGACTGGCCCGAATCAACGCTGGCCATGCAGCGCAACTGGATCGGCCGCAGCGAAGGGGCCGAGGTGGTCTTTCGCACCGCCACGCCGGTGGCCGGCCGCGAGATCCGCGTCTTCACCACGCGCCCCGATACGCTGTTTGGCGCGACGTACATGGTGCTGTCGCCCGAGCACCCGCTGGTCGACGAGCTGACCACGCCCGCCCAGAAGGCGGCGGTGGCCGCTTACCAGACCGAGGCCCGATACAAGAGCGACCTGGAACGCACCGATCTGGCCAAAGATAAGAGCGGCGTCTTCACCGGCGCCACCGCGGTCAACCCGGTCAACGGAAAAGAGATCCCCATCTGGATCGCCGATTACGTGCTGGCCAGTTACGGCACCGGCGCCATCATGGCCGTGCCGGCGCACGACGAACGCGACTTTGCCTTCGCGCGCAAGTTCGCCCTGCCCATCGTTCAAGTGGTGCGGCCCGAAGTGGTGCAAACTGCCGGCTCGACACCTGATCCAGACGCGGCGTTTGTGGGTGACGGGATCGCCGTCAACTCCGGTCCGCTGGACCGGCTGCCCACGCTGGACGCCAAGAAAAAAATCACCGCCGATCTGGAGGCGCGCGGCGTCGGCAAAGGGACGGTCAGCTATCGCCTGCGCGACTGGGTTTTCTCGCGCCAGCGTTACTGGGGTGAACCGATCCCGCTGGTGCATTGCCCGGTGCACGGGACGGTGGCGGTCCCCGAGTCACAGCTGCCGGTGCGCCTGCCCGACGTGGAACGGTACGCGCCGACCGGCACCGGGGAATCGCCGCTGGCCGCCATCGACGAATTCGTCAACACCACCTGCCCCACCTGCGGCGGTCCGGCCAAGCGCGAGACCAACACCATGCCGCAATGGGCGGGGTCGTGCTGGTATTACCTGCGTTTTCTGGATCCACACAACGACCAGGCCGCGTGGGATCCGACCAAAGAAAAGCAGTGGATGGCCGTCGACCTTTACGTGGGCGGGGCCGAGCACGCCGTCTTGCACCTTCTCTACGCGCGTTTCTGGCACAAGGTGCTCTATGACATGGGCCTGGTCAGCACCAAGGAGCCGTTCAAGAAGCTGCGCCACCAGGGCACGGTGCTGGCCTATTCGTACCAGGACGACCTCGGCCGATATCACGAACCGTCCGAAGTGGAGTTCCGCGCCGAGAAGGCGTTCCTCCGCGAGACAGGCGCGCCGCTGAAGATCACCGTCGAGAAGATGGCCAAGTCGAAGATGAACGGCGTCAACCCTGACGACGTCATCAGCGAATACGGCGCGGACGTGATGCGCCTTTACGAGATGTTCATGGGCGAGTTCGAGCTGCCCAAGCCCTGGGACCCGCGGGCCATCGAAGGGGTCAACCGTTTCCTCAAACGCGTCTGGCGCCTGGTCGAGGCCTGGGATCCGGCCACCGCGCCCGGCGAGGACCGGCACCTCAGCCTGCGCCACAAGACCATCAAACGCGTCACCGTCGATCTGGAACGGATGCAGTTCAACACCGCCGTGGCGGCGATGATGGAGTACCTGAACGAGCTGATCGCCCACGGCGCCTCGCGCGAGGATGTCTTGACCCTGATCAAGCTGGTGGGCCCCTACGCGCCGCACGTGGGCGACGAAGCCTGGGAGAAAATGGGGCAGCCCGGCTTTCTGATCCAGGCCGCGTGGCCGACCTACGACGAAGCGCTGACCCAGGACGCGACGGTCACCCTGGGCGTGCAGGTCGACGGCAAGGTGCGCGGCAGCGTCGAACTGGCCCGTGACGCCAGCGAGGGCGAAGCGCGCGCCGCCGCCCTGGGCGTGGCCAACGTGGCCAAGCACCTGGAGGGACGGGCCATCAAGAAGTTCATCTACAAACCGGGGCGCATCATCGGGATAGTGTCGGGATAGCGTCTTCGCCGCCATGCAAGCGGCTGGCCCCTCCCATGCTCATTCGTCGCATCTCTGTGTGAAGACCGCTCCACTCCTTCCGGCGAGGGCGAAGCGCCGTGGGGCAGAGCCTCGGCGGGGACGCGGCCCTCACGCGGCCGCGGTGAGGTGAGCGGGAAAAGTTGCGTGCTTGGTCGGCTAGCGTCGTAGCGCCTTAAACAGATCCAGCGGCCGCACGGGGGCCGCACAGCTCGCGATCTCTAGAATCTCGAACGCGGCCCCGACGAAGCGGCCCGATGGGGAAGGTTTCCCGCAGCGACAGGACCCGCCCACGCGGAGGAGGCGGACGCGGCAAGATCGACCACCTCAGTTTCCGATTTCGGACTCAAGGCACGGTCGGCGTGCCAGTGGCCAGCCATGATGACAGGAAGGCGGACCAATCGGCCACGGCAGTGTCATCGCGCAGGGCTACGAAGTGGCCGTCGTAAGCGCTGGCGCCGGTCGCCGGGTGATATTGAAAGGCCGCCGCGGTTCGCTTCTTCGCGTCGCCGGCGTCGACATTCGCCGACACCGGCCGGGCGATGGCAGTGACGTTGAACGACTGCAACACGGGATTGACAGGCGGGATCCCCAGCGACAGCGCGCTGGCGGTCAGCGTCTCTTGCGGCGTGTATGTATCGTCGGTGCCCCAGCTCATGAAGACGTGCTTCGATGCAATGCCGGTTGGCGGGCGCCGGACGATGAGCGGGTTGAAGTTCAGGGGATCCGACCGATCAAAGAAGCTTTGAAAAAGCACCATCACCGGGTGCGCCGCATCCAGTTGCTCGCCGATCACCGTGGTCAGCGCGGCGCCGAGGTCAACCGGGCTGGTCTTGTGCAACAGCGACTGGGTCAGATGCGCGCCCGCCCCCGAAAACACCACCGCCGGCGCCGCCGCGGAAAAAGCCACGGCCAGCGCCCCCGCGGTGCTGCCCTGCGAATGACCGAAGAACGACAGCGCGGCCGGATCGAATTTGATGGCAGCCTTGGTCGGCGAGGCCGCTGCATCGATGGACAGCCCGGCCACGCGAAAGGCCTGCAGGATGTCCGCCGCCCCTTGCAGGACGTTGTCGCGCGCGGCGCGTGGGTTCAGCGGATTGAACACCAGGTCGTCCGGCTTCTTCATCGAACCGCCCCGGCGCGCGCCATGTTCGACAGCGTCGAAGCAGAACGTGGCGCCCGCCTGCGCGCCCGCCGCCCGTTTGCCGGCGATCCCGTCGCTGACCGCCGATCGGAATGATCCGCCGGTGCCGTGGTGGTGAACGGTCAGCGGCCAGCCCGCCGCCGGTGTCGACGCAGATCTGGGGACCGTCAGCGCAAAACAGACGTCCTCGGTCCCGGCCAGCGTCACCGTTCCGTCCGCTGCTTCGGCAATGCCCCCGCCCTGCGCTGGCGTCTCATAGGGTTCCATCCCTTTTTGAAAAATCGGCAGTTTGAACTTGCCGTGAATCTCT
>JAXDMH010000033.1:0-5043 GCA_034666225.1 Myxococcales bacterium | reverse complement strand
GCCGATCTGCCGTACCCCACCGTCAAGCTGTCCACCGGCGAATCGGTGCGGCTGGACGCTTCGGCGTACTCGCTGCACCGTCAGGCCCGCAACCGGGCCGACCGCGAGAAGGTGTTCTCCGCCTTCTTCGGCGCCCTCAAGACCTACGAGCGCACGATGGGCGCGACCCTGGCCGCGCAGGTCAAGTCGCACCTGTTCGAAAAGCGGATCCGCAATTTCAAGTCGGCCCTGGAAGGGGCGCTGTTCCAGGACAACATCCCGACCGTCGTCTACAAACAGCTGCTCAGCGACGTGCACCGCAGCCTGCCGACGCTGCACCGGTATCTGGCCCTGCGAAAGCGGATGCTGGGGCTGGACGTTCTTCGCTATCAGGATCTGTACGTCCCGCTGGTGGCCAGCGTGGACATGCACTTTGCGCCCGACGAAGCGCGGAACATCACCCTGGACGCGCTGGCCCCCCTGGGCAAGGAATACACCGAGGCGCTGCAGAAGGGGTTCGAGAGCCGCTGGACCGACTATCTGCCCTCGCCGGGCAAGCGGTCGGGCGCGTATTCCACCGGCGTCTACGGCGTTCACCCTTATCAATTGTTGAACTTCAACGGCCGCTACGAAGACCTGACCACGCTGGCGCACGAATCAGGGCATTCGATGCACACGTTCCTGTCGCACGGCAATCAACCGTATCCCACGGCCGACTACCCGATCTTCGTCGCCGAGGTGGCCTCGACCTTCAACGAGAACCTCCTCATTCACTACATGCTCGATCGGTCGAAAGACGACGCCACCCGGCTGTTCCTGCTGGGCACGCTGCTGGACGGCCTGCGCACGACGCTCTTCAGGCAGACGCAGTTCGCCGAGTTCGAGCTGGCGTTTCATGAACAGGCGGAGCGGGGCGAGCCCCTGACCGGCGAGAATCTGTCCACGCTGTATCTGAAGATGGCCCGCGAGTATTACGGCCACGACAAGAAGGTCTGCCAGGTTGACGATCTGCTGGCCATCGAGTGGGCGTACGTCCCGCACTTTTATTACGACTTTTACGTCTATCAATACGCCACCAGCATGGTGGCCTCGACCTCGCTGGCACGGGCCGTCCGCGACGAGGTCAAGGCCGGCAAGGGTACAGTGCGACGTGATGCCTATCTGAAGATGCTGCGCTCCGGCAGCTCGCAGTACGCCATCGATCTATTGAAAGAGGCCGGCGTCGACATGACGACGCCGGCGCCTTTCGACGCCGCCATCGCCGAGATGAACTCGACCATGGACGAGCTGGAACGGATTCTGGATCGCCAGCCCAAACCGGCCGTTACGCCCAATAAACACTGACCATTGCCGGCCAGCTTGGCCAAATGTCGGGCCAAATGCTGGGCCAAATAATGGGGCGGTGACCGCCACGAAGCTCGTCAGCCGGCGTGTCGGCTGCTACTCTGGGACCAAAGACGGGGTGTCAATGCGACAAGTTGGCTCAGCTTTCCGCGCTCTTTCGCTTCTCCTGACTGTGGGCGCGGCCGCGTCCTGGTCGTGTTCGTCGTCCAGCGTGGTCATCATGCCGCTGGGCACTGGCGGCGCCACCGGTTCGGGCGGCAGCGTCATCGACAGCAGCGGCACCGGAGGCACCGGAGGCGAGGCCGGCATGGGCGGCATGATCGTTCCTCCTGCGGACGCCGATCCGTCCAAGCTGTGCTCGCTGGGAACGCCGATCGCGGGCGCCGTTCTTCCCACCGGGTTTTGCGCGCGCATGTACGCCAAGGTGCCCGAGGCGCGGACGCTGGCCCTGGCTCCCAACGGCGACATCTTCGTGGGCGCCCCCTCGCAACCAACCCCCGGCGGCTCGTCGGACGGTCCGGGCGCCATCGTCGTGCTGTACGACGACGATCATGACGGCAAGGCCGAGCAACAGAAATTCCTGGACGGCGTCAGCGACGTCCACGGGTTGACCATCGGCGGCGGCTATATCTACTTCACCACCCAGTCCGACGTCTGGCGAACGCCGTACACCAGCGGCCAGCGCAAAGAGACCGGGCCGCGCGAGAGCCTGCACATGCCGGCGGCGTTCGGAGGAGGCGGTCGCTGGACGCACGGCCTGGCTCGTTCGGTGGGGGGCCAGCTGCTGGCCTCGCGTGGCGAGTACGCAACCTGCGGCAAGATGCCGGGCGGGGAGATCACCCGCATCGACACGGGCACGCCCACGACGTTGGCCCGTGCCTTCCGCAACCCGATGTACATGCGCTGCCACAGCACGGACGATATCTGCGCCGCCGCTGAGCTGGGGGAAGACCTGGCCATGGGCGCCGTGGAGAAATTCATTCTGATCAAGCCGAACACCAATTACGGCTTTCCCTGCTGCTTCGCCATGAACCAACCCACCAATGCTACGAACGCCGGCCCCTGTTCGGACGTCACGCCGCACGAGGCTTCCTTCACGCTGTCCGAGACGCCGTTCGGATTCGACTGGGAGCGGGGCCTCTGGCCCGAACCGTACCGCAGCGGGATCTTCGTCGCCTTGCACGGCAGCGCCTACGCCACGCCTCAGTGGAAAGGCGCGCGCGTGGTCTTTGCGCCCAGCAATTCCATGACCCACGCCCCGGTCGGTGACTGGCGCGGGTTCCTTGAGGGATTCGGCGGTTCCTCGCCGGTGTTGAAGCGCCCCGCCGACATCGTGTTTTCGCCCGACGGTCGTATGTTTGTCGCCGACGACCAAGGAGGAAACGTCTATTGGATCGCTCCGGAGTCTGTCCCCCTCAATCCCTGAGTGGGTTTGCCCTGATCGGGCCTGGGCGGCGCCGCCGCTTGATCGCGTGGGCCGCAGTTCTCATGGCTGGCGGTTGTGGGTCCATGTCTACGTCCACGCCGAGGCCGATGCCGACCCCGCCTGCGGCCGACGGCACGGTGGTGCTTCCCGGCGCCGTCGTTCGCCAGGGACAGACCGACATCACCTTGACGCTCAATCGAGCGGCGGGTGGTCTGGCAAATCCTTCGCGCGTCACCCTTGACGGTCTCTCCGCCGTCGTGGCGTCCGGCAGCAGCGACGTCCGTCTGGTATTGACGGTTTCCGTGCCGCACGGGACCGCCCCCGGCAAGCGAACCTTGCAGGTGATGGCGGCAACCGGAGAGCTCACCATTGCGGATGCCGTTGAAGTCACCGCCATCACCGCGAGTCCGGCCGGCGCGGACGGCGACGCCAATTGGGGCAGCGCCGCCGCGCCTTTCCGCACGCTGAAACGCGCCCTCGCGGTGGCCGGCCCCGGCGACACCGTCAATCTCCTCGACGGTCTGTACGACGGTGCCAGCGGCGAGAGCTGGGACTATCAGACGCCCCCGCAGGTATCGATCGTCGGACAGTCCCGGGCCGGCACGATCTTGCGTGGGCCGGCGGGCGCGGGCGGATCACCGGACCCGCCGTCGCCGTCGCCGTCGATCTCAGGCGTTCGACCGGGGGACGGACTGACGCTGCGGACACTGTCGCTGGCTGGTTTTCAGCACGCCGTGAGTGTGGAGGTCACCGCCGCCGTGACGCTGGACGAAGTGGACATCACCGGCGCGCAGGACGAGGCGATCGTGATCGCGCCGGCGGCGCAGGGGTCGACGCTGACCGTGCAGGGGGCCGCCTGGTCCATTGTCAGCACGGCGGCCAGCGGAATCTCGGCCGACGCCCCCGGGGCCGCCGTGACTGTGAATGGCGGCACCATCAAGGCCGCCCATCACGGGATCGCGTTTGGCGAGCATTGCGCCGCCTGCCGCCTGGATCTGCAGGGCACGGCGGTGACCAGCGGAGGCGATGACAACCACGCCGTGTTTGTGCTGGCCTCCGACACCGCCCTGGGCACCAGGACCGAGGTGGCCTCCGCCATTTTCAACGGAGACATCTTTGTCGACGATTCTTCCGCGACGTTATCGGTGACGGGTACCAGCGTCGTCGAGGCGTTCGCCAACAACGGCATCTATTTCAACGGCGCCCAGCTGGCCGTCAAGGACAGCACCATCACGGTGACGTCGCCGTACTACGGCGTCCAGCTGCAGGGCGGGGTCATGACCCTGTCGGGCGTGACCATCGATGGCGGCACCTACGGCATCTATCACTCGGCGGGCACGGCCACATTGCGGGGCACCACCATCAAGAACTTTGCCTACGTCGGCTATTACCTGTCGACCGGCGATCTGGATCTGGGGACGAAAGATGAAACCGGCGGCAACACCTTCAGCGGGCCTGACAACGGATACGGTCTTTACGTGGCGCGCCTGGGCCCAGCCAAGCCGGTGACGTGCAGCAACACCAGCTTCAACGGCGAGCTTCCTCTCCCGGGTGATGTCACCGGCGCTGTCGACCTGAAGGGACGGTTCTTCATCAATGTCGGCGAGGTCGTCTCTTTTTCCATGCGATAGTCCGCCCATGCCGCCCGAGGTGAAACGCATCGACGTGCGCCGGTTCGATGCGACCAAGATGCAGAAGCTGAACCTGTTCGAGACGGCACGGTTCTTTTGCGACGTCTACTGCCTGCTGCCCGGGCAGGAGCAAAAACCCCACGCCCACGCCGCCGCCGACAAAGTGTATGTCGTCCTGGAAGGTGGGGTGGTCGCCACCATCGGCGACGACCAGGTCGCGCTGCGCGCCGGCGACAGCGTGCTGGCGTCCGCCGGGAGTCCTCACGGCATCACCAACGCCGGAACGACGCCAGCCGCGCTGCTGGTCTTCATGGCTCCACGGCCGTGAGCCGCTAGCGCCAATGCCGTTCACCTAACGGAGCTGCATTGCCTTCGCCTCTGTCCGTTCTCCACTTCGGAGGAAGTTCGGACCGGAGTGACAGGCCGCGCCGGGCAGCGTGTCGTCATCGGGTAACCTCGCCGCGCGGCCTGTCGCGAGGACCGAAACTGGCGGCCGGCGTGGCCGTATCTTTACGGACGGTCGCTGCCGCCAGTAGCGGGGGTCTCGCGGGTTCTGGTCGATCTAAAGTGGCGCGATCCACGCGACTGACGGCGCCATCGTCCGTGGAGGTTGTCCCGTTCGGCGCCGTCAGTTTCGGTCCTCGGCGCAGGCCGCGCAGCCAG
>JAXDMH010000032.1:0-4936 GCA_034666225.1 Myxococcales bacterium | reverse complement strand
TGCGTGTGCCCTTGGTGGCGTTGACGCCCGACATCCACTCCGAAAGGTTTCCCTTCTCGAAGGTCGACGTCCAGACCACCGCCGCGTGCACCGGCCCAGCCACCCACAGCGTCGCCAGCGGCAATGCCACCCACAACGACAGCGAAAGCGACAATGACGACGGAACGCGCCAACGATCGGGGCTCGACTTCATTGATTCACCCAATCCACAGTGGTGCCGAAAGGTCCGCGGCGATCATCACGCGGTCCGTTCCGCCTATTTTAGTGGATCCGGCGCGAAAAAAGAGCTCAGTGCTTGTGCTTGAGGTTGGCGCGGTACTCCCCGTCGCCGTTGACGTCGAGAAAGATCGGATTCGTCAGCGCGAACGGATAGGCGGTGAATGTCTTGCGATCCCCCACCACCGGCGCCAGGGACTTGCTGCCGTCGACGCGCAGCACCAGATAGCCGTCCTCGGGCGTGGTCACGTCAAAGCTTTCGTGGAAACGAACCACCGCCGTCGACTCGGGCACGGCCCAGCGCTTTGCTTCCCGCCCGTTCAGATACAGCGTCACGCGGTCGACAGAAACCCAGGGCGCGGCCACCACCTCGATGTCGGCGCGGGCCTTGCCGTCGCGGGCCGGCGCCAGGTCGCCGATGCCGGCGCCTCCCACCTCGAAGCGCACGAAGGGACCGGTGGTGAAGAAGGCATGGTGACCCTTGATGGCCCGGGCCACGACGTGCGGGTCGACCCACTGCGGCCGGTCATCCAGCACGCGAACATAGTTGCGAGGATAGCCGCCGATGTTGAAGGTCAAATGATGCGTGTCTGAATTGCCGGTGGCCGTCACCACGTGGCCGTGGTTCAGCAGCGAGAACCAGTCGTCGATGACGCGGTCGACGCTGCGGCGAACCGGATCTTGATAGCCGTTCATCACCTCGATGGCGTCGAAGTCCCAGGCAAAGCCGGCGCGCTCCGCCTTGTCGCTGCGGGCGTCGAACTTGCCCAGATCGAAATACCCGATCTCGGCATCGATGCGCGGATGGTGAACGTCGATGATGGCGTCGGGCGCCCGGGTGCGCACGTCTTGAAAGAAATCGTCCGGCCGCCGCCCGTGAACCAGCACCGCGCCCTGGCCGGCCCGCTCCAGATCGGGCGGCAGCGGAAAGGCCCCGAAGTGTCCCCAGCCGGCCGTGGTCAGCTCGTCGCCGATGGCGCTGGTGATCAGGCGGCCGGCGTCGAGGGCCTTGATGAAGGGTTCATAGTCGGACACCACGTTGTGATCCGTGGACACGATCATCTGCACGTCGTCGGCGACGAATTCATAGATACGATGCTCCATCGGCACGTGCGAATCGGGCGAGCGCGCGGCGTGGACGTGAAAATCAGCGGACAGCCAGCGGGGCGTCTCCACCACGTGGGCGAGGCGCGCCGCGACGTGGGCGCCCTGCACGCCGATGCGCAGGTGGCGCGTGGTCTGGATCTCCCACTCTGGCCCGTGGCTGACGGTGACGTCGTAGGTCCCGAAGGGAACGTGCGCGGCGCCGGCGCCGGTCACCGACATGATGCGGTTGTAGGCGGCGATGGCGCCCGCTTCCTGGCGACCGATGTCGTTGCGCGTGAGCTCCGGATCAGGCGTGCCGTCGACACCGACCAGGGTCAGCTTGCAGGGGACGGGCTCGCCGGATTTCGCGTCCAGCACGTCGAAGGACAGCACGCCCTCCGGACGAAGCCGCACCCGCACGGGCGGCGCCGGCGCCACCGCCGACGTCGCGCCGCGAATCCGCCCCAGCCCGATCGCCGCGCCGATCAGCGCGCACAACACCACCGCCACAGCCGAACGTCCGTCTCGAGACATGGCCGTGGATTATCGCCGTAAGGTCCAGCGACGACCAGGGTCGAGACAGACGCCGCTGGCGCGTGGCTCAGCTGGCCGTCTTTGTGACCGGCAGTTCGGTCAGGCGCGCCTCCGGGCCGCGCACGTCGATCTGTCGATAGCCAAGCCCCTTGAACGGTGCGGCGGCGTCCCAGGCCAGGGGCGCCTTCTTCGGCACCGACCCCGGCGCCGGCAGGGCAAACACCAGCGAGCGCGCCGCGTGGTGGGCGATGTGCTCGGTGTCGTGGTGGTGCTCCTGATGAATGTGGCCGTAGAAGACGGTGACGTTCTTGTACGGCATCAACACGTCGATCACCTTGGCCCCGTCCTTGGTCGCCCATTCCCACTGCGGATAAAGATCAAACAGCGGCCGGTGGGTGAGGATGACGATGCGCCCGTCGCGCCCCGCCTTCTTGAGGTCGCCCGCCAGCCAGTCGATCTGTTCGTTGCCCACCGCGCCGGTCGGATCCGACACGTTGTCCAGGGCGACGAAATGCACGCCCTTGTGGTCGAACGAATAGTGCGTGGCGCCGAATTGCTCCTGGTAGGCGCGGCCGGCGTCGGGCGCGGCGTCGTGTTCCCCGGCCAAAAAATGCACCGTCTTGACCTTGAGGTTGGCGGCGATGGCCTTGAACTCGGCCAGGCGCTTGCGCCGGACAGCGCCGTCGTCGGTGGTGTGGGTGAGATCGCCGGTGAAGACGATGAAGTCGGGTTGCACCAGCGCGCTGTTGACGGTCTCCACCGCCCTGGGCAGCGTCACGTCGGCCTGCGGATTGGAAATTCCTGTGTAACCCCAGTGCGTGTCAGACAGCTGGAGAAAAAAGAAGTCCTCGTTGCCGCCCGATTTGCTGCCTGATCTTTTGCGCGACGATGTGCCGCCCGCCAGCCGCGACGCGAAGACCACGCCTGCCACGCTGCCCAGTTTCAGCAGATCCCGTCGATTCGGATTCGGATGTTGCGCCATGAATTGCCTCCTGATGGACGCAACGGAACGGGCGCCGGTTTCGTTCCGTCAATCTTGGTTAATTCGCCCCGCCAGCGTCGCCAGGTCCTGCCGGTTGACGTCGGAGACCAGCGCGTAACCAAGCCCGCCGTCGCGCCACATGAGCACGGTGAACCCGCGCGTGGACGTCTCGGCGACGTCGAGATGGCTGCCGGCCAGACGAGACGCCGGCGGCCAGGCCAGGCCCTGCGGTTCGAACACCAGCAACGTGATGGCGTGCAGGCGGTGCCGAAACAGGAACACGGCCGCCTTGCGGCTGCCGAAATAGCCGATGCTGCCGCCGGTCAGGGGAAACTCTTCGTCGCCCGAGAAGGTGACCCGCGGCGCGAACTCCAGGCGGCCGGTGAACCACGGCTTGACCTGGTGAATACCGCCGCTCTCGATGTCAGCGGGGTGGGCGCTGCTGACCACGCGCAGGTGATTGTTCACCGCCTCCTCCGGCATGGCCAGGGCCGAGGATTGCGGCACCGCCCATGTCGATGTCGATGTCGACGACGACGACGGCGTCGGCGCCGGCGACAGGGCGGCCCGTCCCACGATCAGCACCAGCGCGGCGGCCAGGCAACCGCTGACCAGCGGCGAGGCCAGCGTCCACAGCGGCGACGGCCGTCGCGGAACGCCTAGCGCCGCCGCATCGATCTGCTGTCCCAGCCGACGACGCAGGCTGGCCGGGGCGCGCTGCCGGGGCAGGCGATCCAGGGCGCCGTCCAGCGCCTCTTCGGTGGCCAGCTGGTGGCGGCAGCGGTCGCACGCCGCGACGTGGGCGTCGACCGCGGTGGTGGCGGCGGCGTCCAGGCGGCCGCGCAGGCGGTCACCCAGCAAAGGGCGAGTGGTGTCGCAGGTCATTTCGTTACTCCCGGGCATAGTCCTTCAGCCGTTCGCGCAAGATCGCGCGCGCCCGCGACAGGCGCGACTTCACCGTGCCCACCGCGCAGCCCAGGATGTCGGCCGCCTCCGTCTCGGTGAATCCCTCGACATCCAGAAGCACGATGAGGCGGGCCTCGTGCGAAAGGATCGCCAGCGCCGCGTCGATCTCCTCGCCCACCAGGCGGCGCAGGCGATCCAGCTCTCGATCGTCGCGCAGCAGGAACTCGTCGGCGGTGCCGTCGATGACGTCCAGCTCTGACAGCGTCGGCTGCGGCTGCCCGCGGTGGTGCAGATCGATGAAGGTGTTGCGCAGGATCTTGAACATCCAGGCCTTGACGTTGCCTCCCGCGAACGTGCGGGCGCCGGCGATGGCGCGGGCGTAGGTCTCCTGGACCAGCTCCTCGGCATCGGCCTGATGCCGGGTCAGGCGACGGGCCAGATCGAACAGCGCGTCGGCGTAAGCCAAAGCCTCCGAGCCAAGCCCCATCGTCATTTGTTTTGAGCCGATCATCTCGACCGGGGCGCCGGTGTACGCGCCCCCGCTTGCCTGACGGTTACGCCGCCGCCTGGGATCGATCGTCACGAACCATATAACGGACGGGACCGGCCAATCGTTCCCAAGTTTGTCAGTCGGCCAGATCAGTCGGGGGGCCGCTGCCACGCAGCCCGTAAAGCACCAGGCCGGTGAAGACAAACGGCAAGATGGTCAGCACCGGAATGAACACGGTGAAGAACACGGCCGCCTGCCACCCGGCCGGCTGGGCCCCGCCCCCGGTGGCCGGGCCCGGGATGGCGAAGATGGTGGCGAAGGCGCCCGACAGAAGGCCCCAGTAGCCGTCGAAAACAACGGCAAAGCGCAGCACCGCGCGCTTTCGCGGCGACAGCACCAGCCGGTTCCACACCAGTCCGACCAGGACGATGAACACCGCGGTGATCATCAAGGTCAGGTGGGTGGCCATCCATCCGCGCGCCCGCGGTCCGCCGGCGACGATTCCAAAGCCGGTCAGAAAGGCCAGGAGTAAGACGGTGAACCCTTGCCGGAGTATCGACCGCTGCACCGAATCGTTGGGCATGTAACCTCCGTTGGCTGATACGAGTCAGCCGGGATTACGGATCGTTCCGGCGTTCGGTTCGCGGTGGCGATCGAGCCACCACGCCCACAGCAGCAAGGGCCACGGGAGAATCGCCGCCGACCAGGCCAGCGCAGGGACG
>JAXDMH010000031.1:0-4730 GCA_034666225.1 Myxococcales bacterium | reverse complement strand
CTGGATGATCCCAATTATCAGGACCGCGTTGTGAACAGCGTCGCGTCGCTCGGTGCCGGCGACGTCGCGGCGCTGGAGGCTGCGCATCGTTCCTGGTGGGACCACTTTTACCGCCAGTCTTTCGTCGAGATCCCCGACAAGCTTCTCGAGAAGCACTTTTACGCTTCGCTTTATCTCTTCGGCAGCGCCTCGCGGGCGGGCGAACAGGCGCCCGGCCTGTGGGCGAACTGGGTGATGCGCGACCCTGGGTGGAATGGCGACTATGGCCTCGACTACAACTACGAGGCGCCGTATTACGCCACCTTCCCCACCAACCACGTCGCGCTGGCGGACAACTATGACCAGCCCATCATTGACTGGCTTCCGAACGCACGCGCGGAAGCGGCGGCACACGGCTGGACCGGCGCGTACTATCGCGTGCACATCGGACCGTTGCCCAATGGCAGCGCCGACACTAATGAGTGGAACCAGAAATTCAACAACGCCTTCGCCGCCAGCGTGATGATCAGTCACTATTATGCGACCCGCGATCCGGCATACGCGGCTCGGATTTACGAGACGCTGAAAGAGATGTCGACGTTCTGGCAGGACTATCTGAAGAGTGACGGCGTCCGGTACGTCGTCTACAGCGATCCCCAGCATCAAGGCGGCACCGACCCGCAAGTGAACGGGGTCATGTCTCTCGGCTTCGTTCGGCAGCTCCTGCAGGGAACGATCGACATCAGCACCGCGCTGGGCGTTGACGCGGCAGAGCGCGCGGTCTGGCAAGAGAGACTGGCGAACATCTCGGCCTTCCCGACGTTTGCCCGAAGCGGCAGGACCGTCTTTCGGTACACCGAGGTCGGACTGGACTGGTTTCCGCAGAACGCGGTCGGGATCCACCACATCTACCCCGCCGGTCAGATCGGTCTCGACAGCGATCCGACCCTGCTGGCGACCGCCCAGAACATGGTCGACGAGATGGCCCGCTGGAGCGATCAGAATGGCACCAATACGTTCTACCCAGCGGCGGCGCGGGTCGGTCATGATCCGGCCGACATCCTGTTGCACCTGGATGCCTGGGTGCAGGGTAACGCCTACCCCAACCTGCACATTCACACGGGCGGCGGCGGAATCGAGAATCTGAACACCGTTCCGTCGACGCTCAGCGAGATGTTGTTGCAGTCGTTCCAGGGCAAGCTGCGCCTGTTCGCCGACTGGCCGACGTCATCGGATGCCCGCTTCGGGAATCTTCGCGCGTGGGGCGGGTTCCTGGTCGCCAGCCGCCTCAAGGGCGGCGCTGTCCAGTATGTCCGCATCGCCAGCGAGCAAGGTCAGACCGCCGTCCTGGTGAATCCGTGGCCGGGAAAGACCCTGCGCCTCTATCGGAACGGCGTTGATGCCGGCACATTGAGCGGTGAAGAGGTGACGCTGCCAACGGCCAAGGGCGACGTCTTGACCGTGGCACCGGACGGCACGACGTACGCCCAGATCATTGCTGCTCTGTAGAAGCCGGCGAGCCGATGCCCAGACACGCGGCACGTCCCACCTCCGCCCGCCGTTTGATCGATCCGTCGCTGGCCCGCGCCAACACACGATCGAAGTCGCTCACGGCGCGCGGGCAATCGCCGGCGGCCGCGCGCAGCTCGCCTCGAATCAGGCCCAGCTCCAGGTCGCGCGTGCCTTCGGACAGCACCAGCCGATTCAATGCATCCAGCGCCCGGTGACGCCGCCCGGCGAGAAGCAATGCGTCGATTCGCAGACGCGCCGCCTCGGGAGCGAGCACCTTCGTCGAGAAACGCGCGTCGTAATCGTCAAGGAGAGACAGGGTCCGGTCTGGATCCCGTTTTTGCCGGAGAGCCATCACGGCGCGTTCGAGCAGGGCCCTTTCGGCAACAGCGGACGACCGGCGAGGTGGCGACGCATTGGTCCTGATCGGGGGTGGCCAGACCGTGGGTGGGAGAGTCGGCTGAGGATCCGGTGCTGGTTCCAGCGCTGAAGGCGACTCTGGAAGAGCCTTGGGCGCCGCCGCGGGCGCCGGAGCGACTCGCCTGACTTCGCGGTGTGGGAGTCGTTCCTCTGACGAAGGCATCGAGGTGTGCGGCAACAGCGCTGACAGAATCGGCCACCGGGGCGCCCATCCTCTCGCCGCGGCTACCACGCCGCTACCGAACAGCATCAATGCGCCGACCAGCACCCAGCGAACGACCGGCCTCCCACGATGACCCGCCGATGTCGACATCGGTCGGATCGATCGATCGAGCCGCATGCGGACGCGCGCCAGCCCCGCCGCCGACAACATCGGCGGTGGCGTTACCTCTCGCAGCAGCGCGCCCGCGCGCCGTTCCAGTGAATCCGGTTCGCCGGGACGGCCAGTCAAGTCGACGAAGCGGCTGGGCGCGCTTCGCGCATCGCCGCGGCCCGACAGGGAGTCGTCGTCGCTCATCGCGCGGGACCTCCTGCCTGTTTCGCTTCCCACGCCAGGAGCTGCCGCAAGAAGTGCTTCCGCGCCCGGTGCAATCGCAACCACACGTTGGCCGCGCTGGTCCCGGTGATCGCGGCGATCTCCTCACCGGTCAAACCCTGCAATTCGAAAAGGACCAGCACCGTGCGATCAACTTCGGACAGTTCATCGAGGATCTGATACGTCAGGTCCTTGGCCTCCTTTTTCTCGATCGCTTCCAGGGGAGACGCCAGGGTCGACGGCGCGTTCTTGATCGCGGCGGCACCGCCGGCATCCCCACCACCAACCCAGCCGAACCAGCGACGCCACCGGCGTGCGCGGCGGCGATCGGCGACAACGCGGATGGTGATGGCGTACAGCCAGGCCGGAATGCTGGCATCGGGGCGCAACGTGTGCAGCCGTTTGTGAACAACCAAGAAGACCTCGTGGACGACGTCCTCGGCCTCGACGTCTCGGCCCGTCAGCCACCCCACCCACCGCGAGACCATCGGCGCGTGCACCCGATAGATCTCGTCCAGCGTCGGCGTCTTCTCGTCCTGGGAGGACGAGTCGTCTGGCGACTGCGGCGCCGGATCCTCGGGCGCCGACGATGGCGGACCCGAAAATTTGCCGCGGTCGCCTGTGGCCAACATTAAAACGGGCTTGGTCATAGAACCGCGTTGAAGAAATGGGGGGAAATCGGTCTTCCTTTCACGCGAAATGCGATCAGCGGCCGAAAAAACTCACGCCCAGGGATGTCGAGGCTGCCCAGGCTGGAAGCTCCCGCGCTTGACCCGAAACGGCCTCCCGGACGTCGCGACGGTCCAGCCATCGCGTCGCATCGATGGCCAGCCAGGGACGCCAGACCTTGCCCGGTGCAATCAGCCGCACGCCAGCCGCGAAACCGCCATCCCAGCCACTGCCCTGATAGCCGACCGGGTATTGCTCACCGTGCACGCGGAACAGAGCGGCCACCAGCGCCAGGTTTCCATCGACGGCCCACACACCGAGGTGGCGACGGTAGACGGGCCCAGCGCCCGCCGTCAGGCGTGACCAGACCGCCTGACCGGAACCGGCGGTGGTCGACCGATCGCCTTCGCCGGCGATCATCATCTGCGCTCCGATGCCGCTCGCGCGCACAAAGGCGCCTGCGACGCGCGCGCCCGCCACGAATGTCCCACCGGCCAGCGAAGTTGCAGCGCCGACGCCCAGCTCCCACCTGGCCGGTGCAGGCGCAACGGGGACTGTCGGCATCGGTTTCGCCACGTCCGCGGCGGGGGCCGGCGATGGCGCTGGCGGTTCGGGTGGCGGGGCGGCCTCCCGCTCGAACGCCGGATGAATGTCGCTCTCCCAGGTGGCCAGGACAATCGCCGCGATCCTGGCACGTTCGTCGCACGGGCCCTGCGCCTGCAGCCGCCGACGACCGATGAGGGTGCCGTCTGCGCGGCGCAGGACGATCTCGACGGCATCGTCGACTGTGTCAATCCGCACCCGATCACCACTATCTGCCGGAGCCAACAAAGAAGAGAGTCGAAGAGCCACCTCGGCGGCCGTGGGACATGTCGCCGCCCCATCGACTGTCAGCGATCGAGCGCCGGTCGGGGCGGCGGGGCTGGCCATTGCAGGAGCCATCAGCGCGATCGTCGCCCATAGCCACAACGCCGTCATCCAACGCGCCTTGCTATTCCAGGCCAGCCGGCATCGTCATCGCTCATTGTACGTATCCATGAGAAGTAGCGCGAGGCGATCAATTCGGTCCAACATCGCGGCGCCGCGCCACTGACGCTAACGGGCAGCGCCGTGAAAGGAGGCGCGGTTTGCACCCATCAGTTACAGAATGGGAAGTCCGCGCGCCCGCCTCGGCCTCATCGCCGTCGCGGCCATTCTCCTGCGCGGCTGCACGAACAGCGGTACCGGCGCCCCGCCCCCCGGCACCTCCCCGGGCGGCCAAGCCGGCCAACGCGGCGACGATACCGGCCTAGCTGCCGGCGTCGATACCGGCACCACTGTCGACGAACGCGCCGTCGATGAAGCAACCCGACCGCCAGACGACGCGGCGACCCCTCCCGACGTCCTGGCAGACGCCGCCACCGACATCGACACCGCTCCTGCCAAGCCATCGGGAGATGGCGGCCCGTGCGGCAACCTGTTCTGCGAGGACTTCGAGGGCGGGATGATCGACTCCGCCCGGTGGAGCGCGCAGATGGGAGGCGCTGGCACGCTGGAGGTCCAGCAGCAGATCGTCGCCCACGGCAAGTACGCGTACCACGTGCACGGCAGCGGCGCGTCCGGCGACTTTGCCATGATC
>JAXDMH010000030.1:0-6222 GCA_034666225.1 Myxococcales bacterium | reverse complement strand
GCCTCCCAGCCGAAGCGAGCCGGCCCCGCGCCGCCGTACTTCACTCGTAAGGTCGACCTCCCAAGCGCGCTGCTCGTGTTCCGGGAGGTCGTTCAGCAACTGGGTCAGCCCAAGAGCCCGCACCCAGTCGACGATCTCCGCGTCGGTTTCAGACTCGAACACGGTGACCTCCATCTCCTCCACGTGATCTATCAGGAATCCTGCCCGACCGAAATCACGCGTGACCCGCTCGAGATCCGCATAGTGAAACGTGCCGGGCGCCTCCGGGTCGATGGGCGGTAGCGCACGGTAACGCTGCAGAAGGCGTCTCGGAAGCGTGTAGTACGGTACACGTTCGGGCTCAGCCCACAGAGCCGCGACGAACACGCCGGTCGGCAACAGCGCTTGCTGGACGTTCATCAGGGCAGCGACAGGTGCCGCCATGTACATCAATCCCCAACGAACAGTCGCCGCGTGAAAGTAGTTGGATGCTATGTCCTGCGCAGATGCCGCATCTGCCACGCGAAGGTCGAGATTCGACAATCCACCCAGGCGTGCTTTTTCCCTGGCCATCTCCAATACCCCGTCCGCCAGTTCGACACCGACGACGACACCATCTGGAGCGACTCGCCGGGCCGCCCGCAGCGCCGGCTCGCCACGGCCGGTCGCCAAGTCGAGGACGCGCATGCCTGGACGAATTCCGGCGAGGTCGAGCATCCGATCGCTGACAGGCGCGGTCAGACGCGACTCGACACCGTCGTACCTCCGCCAAATCTCCTCGGGAGTGAGAACCTTTCGATCTGTCACGGCACGATCGTCCACTCGTTCGTCCAACGTATCGGCGTTCAACGGCGAACGCCAGAAGGAGCCCGGAGGGCGACCGACATGTTCGGCTGCTGCAACGTCATGTTGGGCAGCTGTCCAGACGCCACATAGATCCGATTCACGGCATGCGTCCGTTGATCGGGATCGGGAACTTGATCGTTACGGTAAGACCCACCTCCAACGTCGGCGGAGGGGGACCGGAATGGAAAACTGGGACGTCCAGTCGGAGTGCGGCAGACAAGCAACCATAAGCCGACACAAACGGGGCCAGGTGGAGCGCGGTATCCGCGGCGCCAAACTCATCATGGCGGGCAATTCCGAGTTCAAAACCCATGAAGTAGAGAAGTAGCTGTCCGCCTCCAGTCAGTCGGTTCGCACCATCCGAGAAATGTTCATACTGGGCCAGCAGACCCCATCCCCAGCCGGGTTTCCGAAGCTGCATATCTAACGTGAGCTCGACGCCCAAGCCCGAACCTCGGTTCGAAATGCTGCCGAGTATCCCCACGGGCATAAAGACCGTCGCGCCGTCGGTCCGGTTGAGGAGATCAGCCCGCGCGCCCGCTGACCACAGTATGACGGCCGAAAGCACGCCAAGACGCACCAGCGAACGGACGATCAATTGTCTTGGCACGCCTTTGAGACGCCTTCGTCTGCCCAACGTATCGGCGTTCAGCTGCGGGCAACCGAGGAAGCGAAGCGACCGGGGTGATCGTCCGCCTGCAACGACTTGTTGGACGGCGCACGAGCGGGCGATTGTGTTCTCCTCACCACGCTCATGTGATTTCCGCCAATCGCCGGCGCAGACGGCGGACCTCCGCGACCAGCTGTGGCACGTCCTGGCGAGCGTGAGCAATGAAATCCTGATCAGCACCCGACGCGCCTATGAGTTCGATGTCTTCTCCGTCGGTCTGGATGAAGTTTGACCCCGCAACATGATCACGGCCCTCCACGAGCGATCTCCATGGCCCCCGTGTGGCCGCAGCACAACGAACCTCTATCTCTTCAAGCTCGCCCACTGTGATTTGCGTTACTTCCATTCGTATCCTCGTCCGTCCAAAGTCGTGGTGTTCAGCGGCGTGGATCCGAGCGTAAGCGAGGACCACGTCCGCTGCAACGGCCGGTCCGGCAGCGCTCACGGAAAGATCCTCATGTGACTGCTGCAGTAGCCAGTCACGAAATCGAGGACGTCTCTGACCGGATCGTCTTGGTCGACTCCCCCGTTGATCATCACGTCGTCGAGAAACCTCGTCAGACGACGCTCGGCTGATTCCTTCGAGCATCCCATGCTCTTCCAAACGATCTGGCGTTCAGCTGTGAGCGCCCGCGCGAGCGCAGCAAGGAAGGGCGATCATCCGCTGCAACGCCTCACTATCTAGCTCCCTTGAGCATCCGCTGGAATTCTTCGCTCTCATTTCCAGCCCAGATCCTACGAGAGGATGGCGGGCATTCAGAGCAATGACATCACCCATTCGTCGTCTCGTCCGTCCAACGTATCGACGTTCAGCAGCGGGCGCCATAGGGAGGCCGAAGGCCGACCGACAAGTCCGGCTGCTGCAACGTCAGGTTGGGCAGCGTCATTGCGCGTCCTCGATACGAAACCGGTACGTATAGGACATGCGGAAAGGAAACGGCACCCCGTCCCGAGTTGCTGGCTCGTAGACGGTCCGTTTTGCGGCTTCAACCGCAGCTCTATCAAAATCCGGACCTCCCGACTTCAACACTTTCACGTCTCCAACCCGTCCATCTGTGCCGACGACGATCGAGACAGCCACATCCCTTTCGAGTCGTTGACTCTTCGCATAGGCCGGGTAGGCAGGCGCGACGGCGCCGAGTCGGCGAGGAGCTGTCAATTTCGGCTGTGGCGTCTCGGACTGAGCTGGCTGCATCGGGGACGGGCCCTTTGGCTGAGCAGCGCACGAGCCAACTAGCGCGAACGCGATCAGACCGACCGAGCAACGAGGTTTCAGGGTTACCATAACTAGTCTGCCCAACGTATCGACGTTCAGCAGCGAACGCCAGGGGAGCCCGAAGGCCGACCGACAAGTTCGTCTGCTGCAACATCATTATGGGTTGACTGTTCCATTTTGGACACCCCGAGGCAACTCGGGATGATCGAAGCGGGACATGCACCCGCGGGCTACGAATATGCAACGTCGAGCGCGTGACGATCACCAACTCGGATTCGAGCCCGCGGGTGTGCCTTTGCCCGTAACGAACACTCAGGGAAAGCCGCTCCACCGGCTCTCCATATTGCCTTCGCTGGGCGCGGCTCTGCATGTCCCGACCCAATCCTAAAACCAGGAGGCCGCCATGCAAGAAGAAGCGTCCACGTTCGCCGCCTTTGTCGGAATTGACTGGGCTGACCGTAAGCACGACGTCTGCCTCCAGGTCCCGGGCGTCGACGCCGTCGAGCTCTCGGTCATCGAACACCGCCCGAAGGTCATCGAGGAGTGGGCCCACAAGCTGCGCGAGCGCTTCGCCGGCCAACGCATCGCCGTCTGCCTCGAGCTTTCCCACGGACCGATCGTCTCGGCGCTCCTCGAGCACGACATCTTCGTGATCTTCCCGGTCAACCCCACCACGCTCGCGAAGTACCGCCGTGCGTTCACGCCCAGCCGCGCGAAGGACGACCCGACCGACGCCGCCATCGCCCTCGAGCTCCTCCGGCGCCACCGCGAGAAGCTCAAGCCGTTGCGCCATGAGAGTCCGAACATGCGCGCGCTGAGACGCCTGGTCGAAGCGCGCCGCGACCTGGTGCAAGACCGCGTGCGAATCACGAACCGCCTCACGTTCACCCTTAAGGCCTATTTCCCGCAGGTTCTGGACTGGTTTCGCGACAAGGAGACCGAGGTCTTCGCCGCGTTCCTCGAGCGATGGCCGTCTTTGCCTGACGCGCAGCGCGCCCGTGGGGAGACCATCGTCGCCTTCTTTCACGCCCACAGCGTCCGTCGCGCAGACGTCATCGACCGTCGCATCGACGCCATCAAGTCCGAGCGACCGCTCACCTCCGACGTCGCCGTCATCGAGCCGGCCCGCCTTCTCGTCGAGGCGCTCTTACCCCAGCTCCGCGCCGTGTCCGCTGGCATCGCGCGGCTCGACGAGGCGATCGCAAAGCGCTGTCAGCTGCTTCCCGATTTCCGGCTCTTCGAAAACCTGCCCGGCGCCGGCCGCGTCTTCTCTGCACGCCTGCTTGCCGCATTCGGAGAGCAACGCGATCGCTTCGCCGATGCGTCCGCCTTCCAGAAGTACGCCGGCATCGCGCCTGTCACAGAGCGCAGCGGCAACAAGCATTGGGTTCACTGGCGCTGGTCCTGCCCGACGTTCCTGCGCCAAACCTTCGTCGAGTGGGTCGCCAGCTCCATCCCGCACGGGCACGCGCCTTCTACGAAAGCCATCGCGCGAAAGGCTCGTCTCACAACGCCACGATTTGCGCCCTCGCCTTCAAGTGGATCCGCGTCCTCTTTCGCTGCTGGGTTGACCGCACCCCATACAACGAATCCCGCTACCTCGACGCCCTCCAAAAACGACAGTCCCCGCTCCTCAAATTCGCGGCGCAGCCGACTTCATAAATCACTTGCGGTCCGCCTCAGGGCGCGGGTTGGGCAGCCCTCTTTGTGGCCGTGAATCCACCCGGTGAACCAAGAGGGAGGTCGCGTCGGATCTCCGTACCATCCCCAGTCGTTGAGCGTTTCGACGAACCGTTCTCTCTCGTATCGTTCGTAGTAGTGCGGGCTGAGCGCGGACGTGAAGTAACCGGCGGCTTCGCACACCTCGAGTATGTCATCGACCGCCTCAGGACTGGTGATGATCGTTCCTGCCGCAGACCCGAAATCAGGAAGCCAACCGGAGCACCAGTAGATTTGGCCTTGGTGCTCGACCATGAAGGGTGACTCAAGGCGAATGCCGAGGTCGACCACCGCCGTTCGCCAGGCTTTCGTCATCGGCGCCTCTGCAATCGTCTCGCGTTCACCCAGGGTCATGGTGTCTGCCCAACGATCGTGCCGTTAAGCTGCGGGCCGCGCAAGCGGACCGTCAGCTTCAACGGCCAGTTGGACAGCGCCGCCCGCGGCGATCTACCGCCTATTCTTCCTCCGCTGCTTACGCTGTTCTTTTCGCTTCATCTTCCTGATGTTCCTTTGATCACGTGGCCTCGGTCGGGGAGGCTGGGGCAGATCGATCGGGTACTCCCACGCCGTGCTAGTGGTCTGCTGTCTCGTTTCAAAGATTCGTCCCTCCTCATGAAGACGCCGCGCTCGCGCGCTTAGATCATCATTCCACTCCCTCGCATCGAAGTAGGCGATGTCCTCGGACATCTCGGGGTTCGGCGGTTCCACCGCGAGGGCTACGATGTCTTGTGCATCTGGATAGAGGTATTTGACCACCAGACAGTGGGCTATCAAGAACTGCTGCCGAAACTCACGATATTCTGGGTATGGAATCCCTTCCTTTCGGGGGAGCACAAGGAACACCCAGTAGGGATCGCCTTGGTCGACAGGAGGCAGAAGGCGTCGCCGCAGCTGGCCAGGCGTGGTGTTCTCCATGACCTCGAGTAGGGCTCTTGCCAGCATCCGCCGCATAACCCGGGGTTCACGAGCCATCCAGCGCACGGACCTCTCCAACTCGCTGACATCGCCCACCGGCGTCACAAGGCGTTCCAGCGTACCCTCGCGCATATGATGGGAGAAATTCTCAATGAGCCTGTCCCAGGCGTAGCTCACCTGGTCGGCCTTTTCTTTCGCCCGACGTTGGGCGCTTCGCTTCCAGTCAGACCAGAAGCTCTCGCCGAGAGTGATGTGTGTGGCGGGGTGATCGACGAAGAAGTCGTGTCCGCGAACGCCCTCGCGATGGCTCCATAAATAGAAGCCTAGAAGTTCCTCCTCACCCGCGGCGACGATCTCGGCACCCCTCCGGAAGAACGCCTCCCGCTTTCTGAGGTATTCGCAGAAGTCCGAAACTGTATCGAGCGATCGCAGGACAGCATCCAGGGCGACTTCCTCAAACACATGATGCATGCGCCCATTTTCGTCGAATGCACCCAGGCGAAACGGATCGCCCGTACACTGCTTGAGGGGTGCGTTCGTTGCGAAGAGACTGCCGGTGCCGCCCCAGATGTTGCGACTGATGTCGGCGGCGCCGCGGCACGTGAGAATCCTGTGAAATGTCGGCGTCGAGGGAAACCTGATCGGAAGCTTCCGCGTGCAGGCTCGATCGACGAACACTCGGCCTGGGAAGTTGGTCAACCATCGTTCCGCGCCGTACAGCTGTCCTGCGGAGTCGAGAACCGCGGCAGTGTACCAACGACGCCAAGCAACCTCAGGTGGCTTGGCGGTGCGAAATAGACAGTGCTTATCTGAGAACAGGAGCACGTTGTCTTCGAAGACCACGAGGAGATCGCAGAGCTCCTTCCCGTGCCCGTTC
>JAXDMH010000029.1:0-7545 GCA_034666225.1 Myxococcales bacterium | reverse complement strand
TCAGGTTTTGGTCGCGCAAGAACTGGCCAAACGGCTGAAGCAGCTCGTCGGGAACCGGCGTCGGCAGTTGATAGCCCTCTTTCGAGATGTACGCGTACTGCGTTCGCATCAACAGCCCGTACTGGGTCAGCGAGGCAAACGTCTGGAGCGGGTTCGGGTCCTGGTACGTGGATCGCTCGCCGGTGCGGATGTCGATGTACGTGCGCGACAGGGCCGCCAGATCGATCTTCTTCAGCGCGATGCCGTAGCGATCGAAGGTGTCCTTGATGATGGGAATACCGGGGTAGATGCGGACGCCCATCTCCTGCGCGCCGCGCCCCTCCGGATCACGGTAGGTGTTGGCATGTCCGCCCACCCGGTCGGATCGTTCCAGCAGGGTCACGCTGTGGCCACGCTCGCGCAGCCGCATGGTGGCGTACATCCCAGAGGCGCCGGCGCCCAGCACGCAGACATCGCAGGTGATGGAACGCAGCCCCTGGCTGGTGTTCGTCGATCCAGTCGCCGGCGGCGGGGATCCCGACGAAGCCGCGCCCCCACAGGCCGCCAACGGCGTCGCCGCCACCAACTTCATCATCGTTCGCCGGCTCAATCGCTTCATGCATCCCTCCCTGGACGATCTGGACAAACAAACCTCGCTCGCGGCTATTGAACATAAGTCAACAGGCGGGCCAAGGGGAGGTCGCTGCACAAAAATTTCGTGAGGCGTGCGGAGAGCTGCCACTTCGCCGCGGGTCAGCAAATCGGCAGACGCTGGGGCCGCTTGGCGACCATACGGTTGGTGCCTCGCCCAGCGATCCCCCGGCCGAACGCCGGCAGCTCCCTCAGGGCCTCTACCGGAACCGGCGCTTGAACAACATCACTTGATACCGCGCTGGCGCAGCAGGTCGGCCATCTCTTTTTGAGCGGCCGGCGCGTCGATGACGGTCAGCTCTTTCAAGACGCCGGGCTGGACCTCTTCGCTCTCGTGAATGACCAGATCCAGGGCGCGCCGGGCTGAGAGGCCCGACGCCTCGCCGCGCCCGGGCATGGCCATGGCCGCCCGCGACAGTCCTAACCCGCGCATGGTCTTGACGATGCGGTGGACGACCGCGCGAAATTTCTTCTCGTTGAACTCGGCCCGCTTGCCCAGGCCGGCCACCAGCACCAGCTTCCAGGCCAGTCGCCCGCCGCTGGGAAACAGCATCTGCTCGCCGTCGGTGCCGGCCACTTTCCCGGACGCCATCCAGGCCGACAGCTTGCCGCAAAGTCGCCAGTCCAGCAGGCCGGGCGCGCCGCGCAGCGGTCGGGCGTCGCTCCAGAATCCCACCGACAGCAGATCGCCCGGACGCGCCTGATCCCAGCGGGCAAGCTCGACCGGCAAGAACCCGATGTGCATGGTGGTCCCTATCGGCGGATGCCCAGCTCGCTGACCGCGCGATCCAGCATGCCGTTCACGAACGCGGCCCCCTCGGTGGTCCCGAACCGCTTGGCCAGCTCGATCGCTTCATTGATGGCCACGTTGACCGGCACCGTCTCGCAGTATTTCAGCTCGTACAGGGCCAGGCGGATGACGTTGCGGTCGACGGGCGACATACGTTCGACGCGCCAGTTGCGCGACAGCCCGGTCAGGATCTCGTCCAGCTCCTGGCGGTTGGTGTGGAACCCGCGGACCAGCTCTTCAATCATCGGACGCTCCAGCGCCGGTGGCGGGCCGCTGACCTCGCCCCAGTCAGAGGTGCTGGCGTCGGGAAACAGGTTGTCGAAGTACACGCGCAAGGCGACGTCCGCGTCCATCTCCGGACTGGAATCCATCTGATGGATGATTTGCAGCGCGACCTCGCGCGATCTCCTGCGCGTTCCGATCATTGAGTCACTGAACCACTCACTGAATCACTTGCTTCGTCGGCCGATCTCGGGCGGCGGGTTCTGGGCGACGTCGTCGCCGTCGCGCAGCTGCGCATACAGGTCGGCCATCTCCAGGGCCACCATGGCGGCATCGAAGCCGCGGTTGCCACCCTTGGTCCCGGCCCGCTCGACCGCTTGTTCGATGGTGTCGCAGGCCAGCACGCCGAATGAAACGGCCGCGCTGGCGTCGGCGGCGATGCGGGCCACGCCGGCCGTCGCCTCGCCCACCACCAGATCAAAGTGCGGCGTGGCGCCGCGAATCACCGCGCCCAGGCAGATGATGCCGTCAAAGCGACCGCTGTCGGCCACGCGCCTGACCAGCCCGGGCAGCTCCATGGCCCCCGGGCAGCGGAAAAGTTCGATGTCTTGATCGGCGGCGCCGGTGCGTCGCAGGGCGTCCAGCGCGCCGTCGATCAGTTTCTCGACGATGAAGTCGTTGAATCGCGCCGCCACGATGGCGAATCGCCGCCCCTGGGCGGTCAGCATCCCCTCGTGAATCTTGCCGGCGAATTTGTCGCGCAGGTTCGACATGGTCAGCCTTCGTTCTCCCTTTCCCGCAGAGGTACCACTTTCGCCGCGGCCCGGATAGGGAGGCATTCCACGATGTGCAGGCCATACCCGCCGACGCCGACGATGCGCCGGGGATGATTGGTCAGCAGCCGAATGGCCCGCACGCCCAGGTGCGCCAGCACCTGCGCGCCCAGACCGAAATCCCGCAACCGGGTCTCGCGGGCCGGCGATGCCAAAGCCTGGCTGCTGCTGGATGACGGCTGGGCCACCACCGCTTTGGTCTGGTTGGCGAAATCCTCCAGCAAGCTGGCCCGCCCGCGCGGGTAGACGTAAAGCAGGATCCCCTCGCCTTCTTCCTCAATCATGCGCAGGGGCAACGTGGCGGGCGTGCCGTCGGGATCGGGCGTCACCCCGAACACGTCGCGCAGGACGCTGGCCGACTGGACGCGAACCATCACCGGGTGATCGGGCGCCGGCTGACCCAGCACCAGGGCCAGGTACTCGGTGTCTTCCACGTCGGTGGTGTAAACGTAGGCGCGAAATTCGGCGTTGATGCCGCCCAGACGGGGCCGCACCAGCGACTCGGCCGTGCGGTGGACCAGGATCTCCTGCGACAGCCGGTATTCGATCAGGTCGGCGATGGTGACCACCGGCAGGTTGTGCTGACTGGCGAACGCCTCCAGATCGGGCATGCGCGCCATCTCGCCGTCGTCGCGCATGATCTCGCAGATCACGCCGGCCGGCTCGTGCCCGGCCAGCCGGGCCAGATCGACCGAACCTTCGGTGTGGCCCGAACGAACCAGGACCCCACCCCGTCGAGCGCGCAGCGGAAAAATGTGCCCGGGCGTGACGATGTCGTCGGCGCTGGCCTGAGACGATACCGCCACCCGCACCGTCTCCGCGCGTTCGCGCGCCGAGATGCCGGTGGTCATTCCGCGCCGCGCATCGATGCTGACGGTGAACGCGGTCGATCGCGGCGAACGATTGTCGGGGGACATCATGGGCAGGGCCAGCTGCCGGACACGCTCTTCGGTCAGCGACAGGCAGATGAGACCGCGACCATGGCGGGCCATGAAGTTGATCGCCTCGGGCGTGACCAGGTTGGCGGCCATCACCAGGTCGCCCTCGTTCTCGCGGTCCTCGTCGTCGACCAGCACCACCATGCCGCCGGTGCGAATCACGTCGATGGCGCGCTGGACGGAGCGGACGCGTTCGCCCAGTGCGGGCGCCGCGGCGCCGCCCGTTCCGATTGTCGGGCCGCTGCCGCTAGACGAAGCCATTTTTTTTCAAGGTCTCCAGGGTCAGACCGGGGCGTTCGGCGGGCGCCGCCGGTGCCGCCGCGCCGAGCCGCGCCGTCACCAGGCGGTCTACATGCTTGGCGATCAGATCGCCTTCCAGGTTCACCCGCGCCCCTTCCGCTTTTTCTCCCAGCCGCGTGACCGACAACGTATGCGGGATCAACATGACCGAGAAACGATCGCCTTCAACTTTATTCACCGTCAGGCTGACCCCGTCGACGGTGATCGAGCCCTTGGGCACCAGCGTCGGGGCGACCACCGCCGGCGCCGCGATCTCCAGCTCCAGCGCCTCGCCCACCGGTCGCCGCGCCACCACGGCGCCCACGCCGTCGACATGGCCCGCCACCAGGTGACCGCCCAGGGCGTCGCCCAAACGCAACGGCCGTTCCAGATGAACGGCGGCGCCCACGCTGAGATTGCCCAGCGTCGTGCAGGCCAGGGTCTCCGGCCCCAGGTCGGCGGCGAAGCGCCCGGGCCCGCGCTCGACCACGGTCAGACAGACGCCGTCCACGGCGATGCTGGCCCCCAGCGGAAGCTCCTGCACAGGCAGCGACGTGCTGACGCCCAGGCGCACGCCCCCCGTCGGCTGGCTGTCGAACGACGCGACCTGACCCGTCGCTTCTATGATTCCCGTGAACAATCGGCGGCGATTATACCACCCGGGTGGAGGGGCGCGCGGCGAGGGTCAGACCACGTCGGCCGTGAGCAGAAGGTCGTCTCCGACGGGGCGCGCCGACAGTGGTCCCAGGCGCAGCCCGGCCGCCACGGTCGTCCCCGCCCCGGCCGCCAGCGGAACGCCGCCCCCCAGCAGGCGGGGCGCCACGAAAAAGGCCACGCGATCGACCAGGCGTTCGTCGATGAAGGCGCCCAGGACGTCGGCGCCGCCCTCGACCAGCAGCGACTGGATGTCCTGCTGGGCCAGCCAGGCGAGCAGCTGGCGAAGGGCGATGCGCCCGCGCCGGGCCGGCAAAAGTTCGACAGCGGCCCCGCTCCGCTCCAGGGCACGTACGCGCGCAGCCGGCGCACCGACGGCGCCGATCACGATCGTCGGCGCCGCTGACCCGTTGGTCCGCAGCACCTGCGCGCGCGGCGACGTGCGCAACCGGCCGTCCAGGACCACCCGGACAGGCTGCCCGGCGCGCCCGCGCGCTGACTTCGTTCCGGGCAGTCGCACGGTCAACAGAGGATCGTCGGCGGCCACCGTGCCCGCCCCCACCAGCACGGCGTCGTGGCTGGCCCGCAATTCATGAGCGACCGCGCGCGCCGGCTGGCCGGTGATCCACACCGGCGCTTTTCGCCGCCGCGGCGCCCGGTCGGCGATGAAACCGTCCAGCGTCGCCGCCGCCTTCAGCGTCACCAGCGGCCGCCGCTTGGTCACCCAGGTAAAGAAACCACGATTGGCGGCGCGCGCCTCGTCGGCCAGGCAACCGACGTCGACCTGGATGCCGGCGCGGCGCAGGGCTCGCAGGCCCCGCCCGTCCACCTTGGGATTGGGATCGCGGCACCCCACCACCACGCGCGCCAATCCCGCCGCCACGATCGCCTCCGTGCACGGCCCCGTCCGCCCGGTGTGGCAGCACGGCTCAAGGTTCACGTACAGCGTGGCGCCACGCGCGTCGCCGCCCGCGCGTGCCAGCGCAGCCAGGGCCGCGATCTCGGCGTGGGCGTCGCCGGCCCGCCGGTGAAAGCCCTCGGCGACAAGCTTCCCGTCGCGCGCGATCACCGCCCCCACGATCGGATTGGGACGGGTGTTGCCTCGGCCCCGCTCTGCCAGGGTCAGGGCCCGGCGCATGAAACTTTCGTCGGCGTCGTGCGCCGCGCGGCGCTGGTCGCTCACCGCCGGCCGCCTCGGGTCTCGACCAGGCTCTTCAGCTCGGCCATCAGCTCGTTCACGTCGCGAAATGAACGATAGACCGAAGCGAACCGAACGTAGGCGACGTCGTCGATGTCCCGCAGCGCGGCCATGACCGCGTCGCCGATGCGTGACGACTGAATTTCCTTCTCGCCTGACTCTTCCAGCGTCCGTTCGATCTTGTCGACGGCCGCTTCCAGCTTTTCTAAAGGGACCGGTCGCTTGGAACAGGCCTTCTTCAGGCCGCTGAGGATCTTGGCTCGATCGAACGACTCGCGCCGGTCGTCCTTCTTGATGACCAGCGGCAGGATCTCGTCGATCCGTTCGTAGGTGGTGAACCGGCGGCTGCACCCGATGCACTCGCGCCGCCGCCGGATGACCTGGTCGTTGTCGGAGGGACGCGTGTCGACGACCTTGTCTTCCACGGCGGCGCAGAAGGGACACTTCATGGCAGGCGCACCCGGCGCGCGTGACGACCGGCGGGAGCGACCATGGACAGGGCGTGGGGCATGTGCGCTATGCTTTCCCCCATCTCATGAACGACCTGCGCGTCACCGTCAACGGAGAGCTTCGCACCGCCGCGCCCGGCACCACCGTGGCCGGCCTGATCGCCGACATGGGCATCGACCCACAACGGGTGGCGGTCGAGCGCAACCAGGACGTCGTTCCCCGCCGAACGTGGTCCGAAACCGCGCTGTCCGATGGCGATCGCGTGGAGATCGTCTCCTTTATTGGCGGCGGCTCGGGCGGCGGCTCGGGCGGCGACGACCCGCTGGTGATCGGCGGCAAGACGTTTCATTCGCGGCTGCTGGTGGGAACGGGGAAGTATCGATCCATCGAGGAAGGGCGCGACGCCATCCTGCGGTCGGGCGCGGAAATTGTCACGGTCGCTTTGCGGCGGGTGGACTTCACGCCCGGGAAGCCCAACGTCCTTTCCAGCGTCGACCGCACCCGCCACACTCTGCTCCCCAACACCGCCGGCTGCTACACCGCCGAGGAGGCCGTCCGCACCTGCCGCCTGGCGCGCGAGCTGGGCATGGCCGACATGGTCAAGCTGGAGGTGATCGGCGATCAGCAGACGCTGTTCCCCGACGGAGCGGCCACGCTGGAGGCGGCCAAGATTCTGGTCAAGGAAGGGTTCGTGGTGCTCCCCTACTGCATGGACGATCCGATCCTGGCGCAGAAGCTGGAAGACGTCGGCTGCGCGGCGGTGATGCCCCTGGCGGCACCGATCGGCTCGGGCCTGGGCATCCGCAACCCTTACAACATCCGCATCATTCTGGAACGGGCCAAGGTGCCGATCATCGTCGACGCCGGCGTGGGCACCGCCTCTGACGCCGCGGTGGCGATGGAGCTGGGCTGTCACGGCGTCTTGATGAACACCGCCATCGCCGGCGCCCGCGACCCGCTGATGATGGCCGAGGCCATGCGCGACGCCGTCATCGCCGGGCGCAAGGCGTTTCGCGCCGGCCGCATCCCACGCAAGCTGTACGCGAACGCCTCGTCGCCGCTGGATGGCCTCATCGAGTGACCGGGGCGCCGCACCTTTACCTCATCACCGATCGCCACGCCACGCTGGGGCGCCCGCTGCCGTCGGTGATCGCCCAGGCGCTGGCCGGCGCCGAACGCGGCATCCGGGCCGGCGCGCGCGTGGCGGTGCAGCTGCGCGAAAAAGATCTGGAAGGCCGGGCGCTGCTGGAATTCGCCCGCGAGTTGCGCCGGCTGACGGCCGAGGCCGGGGCGGGGCTGTTCATCAACGACCGCGTCGACGTGGCCCTGGCCGTTGGTGCCGACGGCGTTCACCTGGGCGGCCGGTCGCTGTCGCCGGCCGACGTGGCGACGATCGCGCCGTCGCTGCCCGTCGGCATTTCCATCCACACTCCCGACGAAGCCGCCGCTGCCCGACGAAACCTTAACGTTCAATTCGCCGTATACGGTCCTGTGTACCCGACGCCGAACAAGTCACCACCGACGGGGATTGGTGGATCGTCAGGACTTTCA
>JAXDMH010000028.1:0-15607 GCA_034666225.1 Myxococcales bacterium | reverse complement strand
CGTGAAAGATTCCGGTCTGATTTTCTTCGAACACTTGATTGCCCACGATCTGGGCATTGAAGTGCGACAGAATCTGAAAGATGGCTTCCCCAAAAGCAGGGTGCTGTTCACGCAGCCGCAGCAGCATCTGACTGACCTTTTCGTTCTCGCGGCTGGCGATGGCCGGCTCCAGCAGCTCGATCTCCTCGGTTTTTTCCGCGGAATGGCGCAAGGTCCGCAACACGGCGCCCTTCAGAAATGAATACGCGGTCTGGATCGAGGTCACCTGCGGCGTCACCACCAGCAGGCGCTGCGATCCAAGCTCGAAGAAATCCAGAACGTTGAAGCTGACCCCGGCGCCCACGTCGACCACCACCACGTCGGCCTCCAGGGCGCGAATCTTTTTCATGATGCGCTGTTTTTCGCCGTGGCTGATGTTGGCCGCGCCCACCGACGCCCCCGTCCCGGCGACCAGGTGCAGGTTGGGCAACGGCGTCGGTGTCATCGCCGGCGTCAGCGAGTCGATCTTGCGATCGATGAGCGCCTGCAATCCCGGCAGCGGCCGGTCGATGCCGAACAGCACGTGCTGGTTGGCGGCGCCCAGATCGCAGTCGACCAGGACCACGCGATGGCCGTTCTGAGCCATGGCCACCGCCAGGTTGGAGGAAATGATGCTCTTGCCCACACCGCCCTTGCCACCACCGATGGTGATGATTCGCGCGGCTGAATTGCTGTGCGTCGGAGATTTCACCTGCCCTCCCCCGCGTTATCGTCAAACTTCTGACGTAACTTTAGGGCCAAGGGTTGCGGGTCGAATCTGAGGATCTCAATTGTAGAAACCCAATTTAGAAACCATGGATCCCCAATACCGAAACCAACCGTTGATATTCGTGCGCGGACAATCAACGTCCGATAACGATTCGCTGCTCCGATGTGTCTCCAACATGGCTCCCAACATGGCTCCGAACATGTCTCCAATGTAAGGACAGGTACCGTAAAGTTTTCGATAAAGATGCTTGACGGATCCTCCCCCTCACCTCACCGTAGAAAATAGTGAAAGGAGCCGCTGGAATGGCGCTGGGAAAGACGGTTCTGCTTGTCGAAGACGATTTCGAGATCAGAGACATCTTGCAGGACCTCCTCGAGGCGGAGGGGTACGACGTGGTGCCGGCGGGGAATGGACGTCAAGCGCTGCAGTTCCTGGCGGAGAATCGCTCGGCCGGTCCGCGGCTGGTCATCCTGGACCTGATGATGCCGTTCATCGACGGTCGCCAGGTGCTGGAGGTAATGCAGCGCGATCACGCCCTGGCCGACATACCCGTCATCGTCATCAGCGCCATCGCGCGCGAAACGCCGGCCGGGGCCAGCGCGTTTTTGCGCAAGCCTCTGTCACTGGACAAGCTCTTCGAGACCGTGCGCCTGTACACGGAAGACGGCGATCCGCCCACGACCGAAAACGTTCACTGATTTTTCGGTTCGGAGTCCGGCGCGGTCGCGGTCGCTGCCACTGTCGCCGTCTCGGCTCGCAGGATCGCCTCCAGGCCGGCTTCATCCACGATCTGCGTTCCCAGTTTGCGGGCGGCGTCCAGCTTGGATTTTCCCACGTCCTCGCCGGCCACCAGGATGTCCGTTGTCTTGCCCACCGAGTTGACGAACTTGCCGCCGGCCGCTTCGATGTCTTTTTGAATGTCGCTGCGCGCCCGCGACAGCTTGCCGGTCACGCAGACGCGCTTGCCGGCCAGCGGGCCGTCGGTCGCCACGTGCGCCACCGGCTCGACCGGCGACACGCCGCGCTCCCGCAGTCGCGCGATGAGCTGCACGTGGACGGGATCGTCCATGTACGCGCCGACCGCCTCGGCGATGACGTCACCGACGCCGTCGATGGCCGCCACCATCTGGCGACGCTCGGGCCCGGACGCTTCGGCGAAGGCCTGCAGCGATCCAAAACGCCCGGCGATGGCTTGCGCCGCCACGGTGCCCACGTGCGGGATGCCCAGGCCGAGGATCAGGCGCGACAGCGTGGCGGTTTCTTTGGCGCGGGCGATGGCGGCGATGAGGTTCTCCGCGGATTTTTTGGCCATGCGCTCGATGCGCACGGCGCCGGCGGCGTCAGCGGGGGGAACCAGCTTGTCGACGGTCAGCGCGAACAGATCGGCGGCGTCCGCCACCAGACCCTTGCGGACCAGCTCCTGCGCCAGCACCTCGCCCACGCCGTCGATGTTCATGGCCCCGCGATGGGCAAAGAACTGCACCGCCTTCCAGCGCTGGTCGGGGCAGGCCACGTTCTCGCAGCGCAGGACCACCTCGCCTTCGCGTTTGACCAGCGTCGATCCGCAGCTGGGGCAGGCGGTGGGGATGACCACCTCTTTTTCGTCGCCGGTGCGCGCCGCGATGATCACCTCGATGACCTGCGGGATGATCTCGCCGGCTTTTTCCACCACGACCTGATCGCCGATGCGCACGTCCAGGCGGCGCACCTCGTCCCAGTTGAACAGCGAGGCGCGCTTGACCGTGGTTCCCGACAGCTCGACCGGCTCCAGCTCGGCGACGGGCGTGATGGCGCCGGTGCGGCCCACGTTCACTTCCACGCCGACCAGGCGGGTCTGGGACCGCAGCGCCGGGAATTTATAGGCGATGGCCCAGCGCGGGAACTTGGCGGTAAACCCCAGCAGCCGCCGCTGCGCGAAGGAATCGACCTTCGCCACCAGCCCGTCGGCTTCATAGGCCAGCGTCGCCTTGCGCGCCGCCCACGAGGCGACCGTGCTGGCCAGCAGCTCCCAGCCGTCGACCAGCGAGACGTCGGGCGACGTCGGCAGGCCCAGCTCGCGCATCCAGGCCAGGCTGGCCGAGTGCAGCGGCCGCACCGATTCGCCGCCCACCACTTCGTACAGGATCACGCGCAGCGGGCGCGTCGCGCACAGGCGGGGATCCAGCAGCTTCAGCGAGCCGCCGGTGAAGTTGCGCGCGTTCTTCCACAGCTCCTCGCCGGCCAGGGCCCGTTCCTGGTTCAGCGCCGCGAAATCGGCCTTGTCCATGAACACCTCGCCGCGCACGGTGATCGACACCGGCTGGCGCAGCGTCAACGGCAGCGAGCGGACCGTGCGCAGGTTGGCGGTGATCTCCTCGCCGACGCGCCCGTCGCCGCGCGTGGCCCCCAGCGTGAACCGACCGGCGTCGTACGTCAGCTCGATCCCGATGCCGTCGATCTTGGGCTCGACGACGAAGGCGGGCGTCTCGCCGTGCAGTCCCTTGATGACGCGATCATAGAACTCGCGCAGCTCGCCTTCGCTGTAGGCGTTGTCCAGCGACAGCATGGGCACGGCGCGCACCACCTTGGGGAAGGCGGTGATGGGGGCGGGCGCCACCCGCTGGGTGGGCGAATCGGCGCTGATCCAGTCCGGGTGGGCTTCTTCGATCCCGCGCAGCTCGCGGTAAAGGCGGTCGTACTCGGCGTCGGAGACCACCGGCGCCATCTCCACGTAGTACCGGCGGTCGTGCTCGGACAGCTCGCGGACCAGAGTTTCATAGCGGGTGTGCAGATCGGAGCTCACGACACGCTCATGCCTTTGTTGCGGAGACGCAGCCGGCCACCACGCTGACGCCGAAGACGCCGCCGGCAAAGTAGGCGTCGATGGCTTCCTTGATGAAGAAGAAGATGTCCTGCATCTCGTCGCCGCGGCCGGCGATGGCCTTCCAGCGCGTCAGCGGTCCCAGCTCGATGACCGGCGCGAAGAAGAACTCGCGCGCGCTCTTGAACAGCAACTCCCAGCGCTGGACCGTCATCTGGACATTGCGCATCCCGGCCCGTTCCAGCGCGGCGGCCGGCGCGTCGTCCACGGGCAGCGTGGCCACGTATCGCTCCAGCGCCGCCAGGCCGTCGGCCTTGCGGTTGTCGCGCAGCACGCCGCGATAGATGTCCAAAAATTCAGCCCAGCTGCCCCGCAAGGGCAAGGCCGCGATCAGCTGACCGCCCGGGCGCAGCGCGCGGGACAGTTCGATGAGGACGTCGTCGGCGCTGATCCCCTCGCCAGCGCCGCCGTTGAACACCGCGCTGGTGAAGGAACCGGGCGCCACGGGCAGCGGCGCGGCGGCCGACACTTCGGCGACGGAGATCCGCGCCGCGTTCGCCGGATCGGACTCGATGCACCGGCGGGCCTGCGCCACCAGCGTGGGCGCCGAATCGAAGGTGGAAAGGCGGCTGTCAGCGTCGAGAGCGCGGGCCAGGGCCAGCGGAAGAAGGCCGGTGGCGCCGCCCACCACCAGCACGCGCGCCGCCGGGCGAGGGGCGAAGACGGCGCTGATCATCTCGGCAAAGCGCCCGCCGTAAAGCGGCCACGCCTCCGCGTCGTAGGCCTTGACCAGACGCTCTTGCTTTTCGGTCATCGCGTTTGCGCTTTTGCGATCAGGAGGGCGGGCGCCAACCGCGGATCGGTCCTTTCGGGCGGCGGGTCCCATCGTAATGGCCACCGACGTACTTGCAAGCCAGCAGGTACAGCGCCGACGACAGGCGGTTCAAGGCCTCGGTGAGATCGGGGCGCAGGGGGGGCGCCGTGGGGCCGCCGCTGTCGGCGGCGAAGGCCTGCAGCGTGGCCACCTCGGCCTCGCGGGCGATGGCCCGGGCCAGGTTCAGCTTGGCCACCACCGGTCCCTGGCGAACGTCGGGGTACATGAACGGCACGCCGTACAGCTCGCGGGTGTGGTGGGTGGCGTCGCGAACCTCGATGCCGGTCATGCCCCAAAGGCGCAGCGGCGGCAGCGGCCGGCCGGTCACCTCGGCGCCGACCAGGGCGCGCGCCAGCTCCAGAAGCTCGCCCAGCTCGCCCACCAGCGCCCGCGCCTGCTCGGCATCGGCCGCCACCTGCGCGTCCAGGATGGCCGCCTGCAACAGATCCAGCTTGCCGCGGGCGACGATGCGCGGGTGGGTCTTGCGCACCAGCGTGGCGTCGTCGACCAGGTGGGTCAGGTGGTCGGGCTTCTCGGTAAAGCGCTGGCCGGTGTCCAGCGATTGAAAGCGGGTGGCGGTGGCCGCGGCAGTGGATGACGTCCGCGGCGGCGCGGACGGTCCCAGCTCGCCGCCGCCGCGCGCCGCGCGCGTATCGACGGGCGCCGCGCAGACGTCGATGATGGCGCTGGCGAAGGCGCGCGCGGCCGCCTCGCAGGACGGCTGGTCGCCCACCAGGTAACCGCCGCCGAAGTTTGTCTCCGACGGAGGACCGAACCATTTGGCCAGACGCAGGGGCGCCACCTTGCAGGCGGCATCGATGCCGACGATCGACTCCAGCGGCGGGGCGATCAGGTAGGCCATGGCGCTGCCCACCGGCACGTCAGCCAGCGGCGCCTGGTAGCGGCCCAGCGAGGCGATCACGTGCGGGAAGAACAGCACCGGCCGCGTCGGATCGCCGGCGATCTCGACGGCGTAGAACCAGGCTTCGTTTTCCAGATAACCAACACAGGCCTCCAGCGCGGCGTCGACCTCGGCGGGATCGCCGCCGGCGTAGATGCCGATGCATTCGCCCGACAGCGGCCCCGACGGATAGTTCGAGCCGGCGTAAAACGACTTGGCGTACACGACGTCGGCGGGCGAGGCCTTGGTCCCTTGATCCAGGGCGGCGAACAGAGCGTCGTCCGACGTGGCGGTGATGATCCCCAGCGAGCGGCGACCGGCGCCCAGGCCCAGCGACGCGGCCAGGGGCGGCGCCGCCTCGGCGATGCGCCGCACCGACAGGGCGCGTGGCTTGACGGGTTTCAGCTCCAGCTTCACGGCGCGGCGTCGTTTCGTCGGTGTTAGGGAAACAGAACGCCCGATTTTTTGTTGCGCAGGATCCGTTCGATGGCCAGGGCCACGTCACGGGCCGCTTCGGCGGGGACGCGCCCGCGCGGGTTGATGTTGGAGATGACCTCCCGATCGGCGTCGGTGGCCCCTTCCGCTGGCTGGTAGATGTAATAGGCCGACAGCGAATCGGCGAAGCCCAGGCCGGGACGTTCGCCGCACACGAACAGCGCCGCCTGGGCGGAGGTCAAGCGGGCGATCTCGTCCATGATCTTCACGCGGGCGTGGCGAACGAAGAACGCGGGGGCGTGCTGGATCCCGCGCGCCGCCAGGGCCGGCAGCAGCGCGCCGTGAAACTCCGGCAGATTCTGGTTGATGGCCGCCGCCGACAGACCGTCGCCGTAGATGATCACCAGCACCGGCGAGCGCCCGAGGCGGCGGGCGATCTCTTCCCGGCCGGCGTCGGACAGGGCGCGCCCCAGGTCGGGGCGCTGCAAGAAGATCGGTTTGTCGGGCGCGCGAGAGGCCACTTCGAAGAGGCCGAGGCGCGCCAGCAGCGCCGGGTCGACCTCGGACATCACGGCGTCCTTGGCGGCGGCGTGGTCGGCGCGAAAGCGCAGCATGGTGTTGGTCCGATAGCGCACGCCGGTGCGACCGACCACGATGCGCGCCGGCGTGGCCGCCAGGATGCCGGCCATGGCGCGCGGATCGAACGGCTCGCCGATGTTCACGCCGCGATCGGGGGTCAGCAGCAGGCCGCCCGCCGAATCGACCGGCCGCGTGGCGGCACCATTGGCGCCAGTGCCGCCGCCATCGGCGCTGGTCAGCGCCTGGCGAACCATCTCTTCGATGCGCGCCCGATCGATCAGCATCAAGGGCGCCCCGGCGAAGTGGCTGCGGGTTCTGCCGGCATGCTGACCACCGGCGCCGGATCGCGCAGGTACGACGCCGCGAACACCGGCTTGGTCAGCGACGGGCCGACCACCAGCTTGCCCGGGCCGGCCCAGTAGACGTGCAGCGACGGATCATTCGCTTCGATGGGCAGGGGCCAGGTGTTGTCGCCGCTGGGGTTGTCGAACTCGACCAGCACCACCAGACGCCGGTGCAATCCGTTTTCGATGGCGGCCAGGCTGACGCCGTCGTGCGACCAGGCCGGCTGACCCTGGATGGTCGTCCATCCGCGGCGCGGGTAGACCGGCTGCCCGTCGGCGAACAGACGCTGGTGTTTGGCATCGCCGGTCAGCCAGGCGACGTGATTGCCGGCGGGCGAGAAAACAAATTCCCACCCGCTGCAGGGAATGGGGACGGCGCCTGGTTTCAGCGACTGGATGGCATAGCGCAGGGACACGGGCGGGGCGGGCCCGCGAAGGGGGCGGCGCAGCGGTGGGCGGGGCGGGCCGGAAAGTTGATAGAAGAGGCGATCCTCGCCCAGGTAGCGCAGGTCGGTGACCGGACCTGGTCGAACAGCGCGAAAGGTGGCCAGGCGATCGCCAGTGGGCGCATAGACGGCGATCGTCGTGTTGACGGGCTTGGGCCTCCTGGAGATCGCTTTGGCCTTGCCGCCGCTGGGCGCCGGCACGGGCACCACCACGGCGAACGTCTTCTTGGTGGGGCTCCACACCAGGGCGTCCTTCTCCACGCCCAGCGCGGTCACCACCAGATCCACCGGCGACGGTGGCGGTGGTTCGGCGGCAGCGGCGTCGATGATCGGCGCCGCTGTTTCGACCGGCACCACGGGCGCCGGCCGCGGTGCGTGCGACGCCACGCGCGGGCGGGGCGGCGGCTCCGACGCACACGCCGCGGTGAAGATCGCGCCCACCAACAGCAGCGCGCGAAATTTCATCCGAACACGCTCGCGTCGCCGGCACGGGCGGTCAGCTTGCCGTCGGCCATGATCCCCATCTCTTCCAGCCAGGCCTCGAACTCGGGCGCCGGGCGCAGCCCCATCAACTGGCGCAGCGCCGCCCCGTCGTGAAACGACGTCGACTGATAGTTCAGCATGACGTCGTCCCCCATCGGCAGGCCCATGAAGAAATTGCAGCCGGCGGTGGTCAGCAAGACCTCCAGGCTTTCCAGATCGTTTTGATCGGCGTCGGCATGGTTGGTGTAGCAGGCGTCGCAGCCCATGGGGATGCCGTGCAGCTTGCCCATGAAGTGATCCTCCAACCCGGCGCGCGCGATTTGCCGGGCGTCGTACAGATACTCGGGGCCGATGAAACCGACGACGGTGTTGACCAGGAACGGTTTGTAATGGCGGGCCAGGCCATAGTTACGCCCCTCCAGCGTCATCTGGTCGGCGCCCTCGTGCGCGTCGGCGGACAGCGCCGAGCCCTGCCCGGTCTCGAAGTACATGACGTTGGGGCCCTGCACCTGTCCCAGCTTTTGCGTCATCTCGTGCGCTTCGTCCAGCAACGATAACGTGACACCGAAACTCTTCAGCGCCTTTTCCGTGCCGGCGATGGACTGAAACATCAGCCCCAGCTGCGCGCCGCCTTCCAGCGCCTTCATCTGCGTGGTGACGTGGGCCAGACAACAGTTCTGCGTGGGGATGCGCCACTGCCGCATGAAATCGCCGGTGGCGTTCAGGATGGCCGTGGTCTGCTGGGGGTTGTCGGTGACCGGGTTGATGCCGATGACCGCGTCGCCGCTGCCGAACGACAACCCGTCGCGCAGCGACGCCAAGATCCCTTCGATGGAATCCGACGGATGGTTGGGCTGCAGGCGCGTGGACAGCCGCCCTTCCAGGCCCAGCGTGTTGGCGGCGTGGACCACCACGCGGATCTTGCGGGCCGCCGAGATGAGATCCAGGTTGGTCATCAGCTTGGCGCAGGCGGCGATCATCTCGCTCGACAACCCGCGCGACAGACGCAGCAGCTCGGCGCCGGTAGTGCGATCGGACAGCACGTGCTCGCGCAGCTTGGCCACCGTCCACGACTTCAGCGATTCATAGACGGGGCGCTGCAGGTCGTCGAGGATGAGGCGCGTGATGGCGTCCTTCTCCGCCGGCACCACCGGATTTTCGTACAGATCCTGCATCGTCAACTCGGCCAGCACGCGTTTGGCCGCCACCCGTTCCGAAACCGACGACGCGGCCACGCCCGCCAGCCGGTCGCCCGATTTCTCTTCGTTGGCCTTGGCCAGGACGTCTTTGACGTCCTTGAACCGAAACGTGTTCCCGCGCAGCGTGGCAGCGAGGTTCATGGTCGCGTCTAGGCCGTTCGCGTGCGGATGCTGACGGCGCGGCCGTGGCCGTGCAGCCCTTCTGCTTCGGCCATCCGCTCGATATCCGGTCCCTGGGCGCGCAAGGTCGCCGCATCGTATTCGATGATCGACGTGCGCTTGACGAAATCCGCCACGCCCAGCGGCGACGCGAACCGCGCGCTGCCGCCGGTGGGCAGCACGTGGCTGGGTCCGGCCATGTAATCGCCCACCGATTCGGGCGTCTGCCCGCCCAGGAACAGCGCGCCCGCCGTGGTGACGCTCTCGCCGATGCGGCGGGCGTCGCGCAGGGCCAGCATGCCGTGCTCGGGGGCCAGCAGGTTCATGACCGACGCCGCTTCGGTGGCGTCGGCCACCACGATGATCGCCCCGAAATCGCGCAGTGATTTTTCGGCAATGGCGCGCCTGGGCAGCTCGGCCAGCTGACGCTGCACCTCGGCGGCCACGCGTTTGCCCACGTCAGCGCCGACGGCGATCAAGATCGGCACCGCCAGCGCGTCGTGCTCGGCCTGGGCCAGCAGATCGGCGGCGATCCAGGCCGGGTCGACGCTGTCGTCGGCGGCGATGACCACCTCGGTGGGGCCGGCCACCGAATCGATGCCCACGTCGCCGAACACCAGGCGCTTGGCGGCGGCCACGTAGGCGTTGCCCGGCCCCATGATCTTGTCGACGCGGGGGACGGTCTCCGTGCCGTAGGCCAGCGCCGCCACCGCCTGCGCGCCGCCGATGACGAAGACGCGGTCGACGCCGGCGATCTCGGCGGCGGCCAGGGTCTCCGGCGACGGGCCGGGCGTGGTCATGATGATCTCGCCGACGCCGGCCACGCGCGCCGGCACCGCCGTCATCAGCACGGTTGACGGGTACAGGGCCGTGCCGCCCGGCACGTAAAGGCCGACCCGCGCCAGCGGTGACACCCGCGAGCCGATGCGCGCCCCGCCTTCGATGATCTCGAACGACGGGTAACGCTCGCGCTCGTGAAAGGCGCGGATGCGCCGGGCAGCGTGCTCCAGCGCGGCGCGCACGGCGGGCGTCGTCTGCACCGCCAGGTCGTGCCAGGCGGTCCTGGTCAGCTCCAGATCGCCCAGTTGCCGATTCTCAAAACGCGCCGTCAACGCCCGAACAGCCGCGTCGCCGCCGGCCCGCACCTCGGCGATGATCTTGCGCGCCGACGCTTCGATCTCTTCGGGCACACTGGCGCTGCGCCGGCTCAGCGCCTGCAGCGTCTGCACATAGTCCGGCTGCGATCGATCGATGGTTCGCATGATTGCGGCTGCCCAGCATAGGGGGCAGTCCGCTTCAATGCTAGCGCGGCTTCGCCTGCGCTCTCCCCGGGGAGGACAGCGATCATCGGAAGGCCCCTCCGGAAAACGATCGGACCGCAGCGCGAGGCCGCGTCGGGATGGCCAACGTCATGTTGCAGCGCCGCTCGCGGCCTCGCGCGAGGACCGAAAGGCGCGGCCGACCGGCGTCAATTACCTAGGACGATCGATCCGCGACTATCGCAGATCGCGACACTTTCGGGCTCCCCGTTTCCGACCTTCTCCCCGCGTGGCGCGGTTCCGGGTTTACTCTCCGATTGCACGATTGCCGCCGCGCCATTCGGTCCTCGCCCAAGGCCCTTCCGCGTAGCGATGGCGCCGAGCACCGAGTGGGCCTTGGGCTGCGGTCCGACGTTTGCCGAGGGATCGGACGTCTCCTCGTTCCGCTTCCTGCCAACGCTTCACAATCTCTGCGGCGAAGTCCTAAGGTATCGGCTGCGCGCCGCAAGCCAGGGCTGTGATCTCGTCGGGGCTGAGGACGCGGTTGTACAGGGCCACCTCGTCGACGACGGCGGCCAGGCGGTCGACGATCTGGGTGCTGGGGAGATCGCGGTTGGGGGCTTCGGCGGCGCCCACCACCAGCGGTGTATTTTCGGTGCCGAACGGCAGGGGGAAGGTCATCGTTCCGAAGGGCTTGCCGTTGACGTAAAGACGCAGGCCGTTGGTGATGGCCACGTCTGCTACGTAAGTCACGCCCAGGTGCATCCATTGCGATCCCGAGGGCAGCGGCTGGTTGCTGGTGAGATCGGCGTTGAGACCGTTCGACGACTGCAGGCGCACGCGCAAGTGATTGGCGGAGACGCTGATCAGATAGTGATAGCCGGCCGCGCCCGCCGCCCGCCGCCCGACCACGACGCCGTCGGAGGCCGCGCCGCCGGGAAATTTGATCCAGGCCGACACGCTGAGGTTCGCCGCGACGACATTCAATTTTTGCGGCGGACCAACGGTGACGTAGCCGCCGGCCGCGCCCCCGGACAAAGACAGCGCCCGCCCAAAGCGCCCGCTGGTCCACGCCGTCTGCGGATTGATCTGGTTCAGCATCACCGACAGTTTGTTCGGCGACGAGTCGGCAATGACCGGATCGGGAGGGCCGTCATCCAGGCGCAAGTAGGCGACCAGCCCCTGGGCCAGCGAGGCGACCACCGGGGGCGTGCAGACCGGCCAGTCGGCCACCTCGGGCTCCATGTCGATGTCGACGCCGACGTCGACGTGGCCGCCGTCCGGTGCGTGGCCGTCGACCGGGACGTCCGGCACATCGGCTGCAGCGCCATCCACGGCGCTGTCATTCGCGCCGACGTCTGCGCCATCGACAGCGCCGTCGCTCGCGCTGTCGATGCGTGACGCGTCGTCGTTGATGACGCTGGCATAGCAAGCGTTCCGGCGGCAGACCGGAACCTCGGTCGGACAATCACGGTCAGCGCTGCAAGAGATTTGTCCCGGCAGGGCCCGCGCGGAAAATGTGCACGCCGGCGCCATCGCGGCGGCCAGCAGGCAACCGATCGCGCAAAGACCAAACGTCGTGATCGGGCAGCGCACGGGGCGCCTGATTATAGGGGACAATTCAGGTCGGCGGGTGCGCCGACCAGTACCGTTGCCACAGCTGGCGCCAGGTCGTCCAATCGTGCCCGCCGTGGATGGCCATCACCTGATCGGACGGCAGCAGCGTCGCCAGCAGCTGGTGCGCGGGGTGCAGCCGATCGCCGTCGCCAAACGCCAGCACCAGGCGGGGCAGCTTTTCCGTTGGCTGACCATATAAACGCAGCCAGCTCCACAGGCGCTGATAGGCATCGCCGGGATCGGCGGGCGTCCAGCGCTGGGGGCCGCCCTGGTCGGTGATGGTCTTGATCAGCGATTTCGGCCCCAGGTACGGGGCCAGCAGGATCATCCCGTCGATGGCCTGGGCGTGCTGGCGGGCGATGGCCACGGCGCCCAGGCCGCCCATGGAAATGCCGGCGATCCAGATCCGCCGGTACCCTTGCGCGCGGGCCGGGGCGATCACGTCGGTCCACACCCGATCGACGACGCTTTCGTTCAGGTAATAGCCAAGGTGGGCGTCGACGGCGACCACGTCGACCCCCGGCGCCTGGGCCCGCACCTCGGCCACGAAACCGTGCTGTTCCCATTCGTCAAGCCGGTTCCCGCGCCCCGGCAGCAGAACCAGCAGCGTCGCGGCGCGCGCGCCAGGCACGGCCAAAAATGTCTGGACGTGCACCGGCACCGCCGTCGGGTACATCCAGGCGCATGCGGAAAGCCACGTCGTCATCATCAGGGTCAGACAAACGAAAAGGGGCACGCGGTTCTTCACGGCGTGCCCCAGGGAGACCGTCAACTAGAGCTCGCGCGGTCGCCTATTTGCCGGGGATCTTGATGATCTGCGCGCGCAGAGCCACCCCCGCCACGAAGCTGCCGGTGCCGCATTCGAACTCGGTCTCGCTGGCGAAGGGGATGTCTTTGTAATTGCTTTCGATGGCGACCACGGCCGACGCTTGCAAGGTGCGCACGCGGGCCTGCAGCTCTATCAGCGCCGAGAGGAAAGCCCGTTCGCAAGCCACCTGGTCGCTCTTCCCGAGGTGGTTGGTCTTCTTGTTGGTGCTGAACGGCCCCAGGTCCTGCCCGGCCGGATGATGCGCCTTGCCGAAATAAAGCGGGATCTTGGGATCCAGCTTGGCCCGTGCCTCGGTTGAACTGAGCACCGACGCGATCGGGAACTTCAACCGATCGTCGCGCGCCGACACCGATCGCGACAGACCGAGACCGATCACCACCCCGGCCAAGGCCACCCCCAGAATGCGAACCTTGCGTGAATCCATGGACAGATCCTTTAGATGACTGCCGCCCGGCGCACAAGAGGCTTTGTCGGCGGCCCCGTCAGGCGGGTTCGGGACCGGTCGCCCGCGTCAGGGCGGCAGGGGCTCGTCGCCCTGGATCAAGGTGCCGTTGCGATACAGCGTGACGCGGGACCAGGGGCCAAACGTGGCTATCTTGTTGTTGAAGGAATAGTCGTCGGCCTGGTTGATGGTGCTGTAGTCCTGCCTGTAGACGCGGGTGCGAAACAGGCTCAATTGCCGCGGCAACAGGCTCCCCGCGCCAACCGTGAACCCGACCTCGAAATAACGGTCGGCACCGGGACGCGCGGGCGTGACCGGTTTGAAGACGTTGGTGACGGAACCGGTGACCTCGACGTTGTCAGGGGCTACCCCCAGCATCCCGTTGTCGCAGGCGAACTGCCAGGGCGAGGTCCCGCCGGCGCCGGTGAACCAATAGCGGATCGTCACCTCGCGCAGAGGAATCGGCGCCGCCGTTTCGTTGACCAGGGAGAACGTGGCGCGAATGGTGTTCGCCGTCGTCCCCTCGCATTGATAAAGAACGCCCAGCGCGCAGGAACCGCAGCCGATCTCGCCGTCGGCGGCGTCGCCCGCGTCACCGCCCCCGTCGTCGCCGCCACCGATGAGGGGATGTTCGACCACGTCGGCCGCGGTCTCACCGGCGGCTGGCAGATCGAAACCGACGGAGACATCGTTGTCGCCGGCATCACCGACGCCGCCTGCTGCGCCCGCCCCGCCTTCCCCGGCGTCGTTCGTCCCCGCGGCCGCCCCCGACCCACCACCGACCAGAGCGTGGCGGTAAAAAGGTTCGGCCCCCTCGCAACCGACGAGTGCCAGCACGATAGCCGCGGCGCCCAGCGCAAGGCCGAGTCGAGGTGGTGCCGGGCGTTCGCGCATGATCTTCCCTCCGCGGGCTAGGGCAAGCCGGGAATGTTGACGGTGGCGAACCAAACGCCGCCGTCGTTGGTCACGAACAACGTCTTGTGATCGGCCCCGCCGAACGAACAGTTGATCGCCGCCGGACCCAGCGTGGTCAATTTGGTCCCGCCGTTCGGTCCATAGACCTCCAGACCGGCTTGCGTCGCGACGTAAAGATTTCCCGCGCAATCGACACACATTCCGTCCGGCGTGGAACCGGTCTGCGGCACAAAGGTCGCGCCCGCACCCATGACCGAACCATCGGTGGCCAGGGTCCACTTCTTGACCAGTCGGTCTGCCGTCACCACCGTGTACAGCGTGTTGTCGTCGGGAGACAGGGCCACGCCGTTGGGGTCCTTGGAGCCGGTGCTCTCGACGATGGAGACCACCCGGGCCGGCGCGGGAGAGACCCGGTAAAACGCCGTGCTCGCCGTCTTGTCTTGCGGCCCCTGGTTGGTGAAATAGGCCGGATCGCTGAAGTAGATGTTTCCGTCGCCGCGCACAATGACGTCGTTGGGGGATTTGAAATGCTTCCCCATGTACATGCTGACCACGACCTCCAGCTGGTTGCCGGTGGCCGGATCCAGCCGGACGATGCCCGATATCTTGTGATCGACGGAGACGATCTTGTCGTCGTTATCCAGCGTCATGCCGTTGTTGCCGACGCCGGTCTTGATCTGCATCTCGGTCCGGTCGGTCAGATTCACCTTCCAGATCTCGCGCGTGTTGCCGTCGGTGGGAATCTTGGACGTGTACAGGAACGTGCTCAGCGACGGGACCCAGATCGGCCCCTCGCCGTTCAGGGCGTTCGGTCGAGAGATCGTCGTCATGGCGCCGGCCAGGGCGGGGGTCATCCCGGCGAAGTTGCCGCCGGCCGGGCAGTTGGCCAGGCCCGACGTCCCGCCGTGGACACCGGCGCCACCGGAGCCGCCCGCTTCCATCACGCTGGCGTCGCTGCCGCCGCTGCCCGCATCGATGACGGTGCCGCCGCTGCCAGCGTCCTGCTCGCCCATACCGCCGCTGCCGGTGGGATTCCCGCCGGATCCGGTGACGGCGCCGCCGCTTCCCGTTGACCCGCCACTGGCCGATGCCCCACCGGCGCCCCCCGATCCCGTGCCGCCCGAACCGCCGCCGCCGCAGCCGACCAGACAGGCCGTCAATGCTGCCGCCGTCAGAGCCATCGCGACGGTGCCTTGCCAGAAAATTACGCGCATCGGCGTGCTCCTTTGAAAACCAGTCTAATCGCGGAGGAACGCAGCGGCTTTGCCGCTGGAGGTTCCGCCGTGGGAGGTCGGGAACCCTTTCAGGGTTCCAGTTCAGTGAAAGGTCTGGAACCCTCTCAGGGTTCCAGGTCAGTGGGAGGTCTGGAACCCTCTCCAGGGTTCCAGGTCAGCCACTGGACCAATAACTATCAGCAGTTCATCGATTTTGCGAGCGCTTCGCGGGAGGAGCACTAGCTACACGGCGGTGCAAAAAGGGCGTGGACGAGTCTGATCCGGCTCCGCATGGCGCGGCAGAGTCAGGTCGGCGTGTAGTTTCCGGTCCCTTCTCCCCGCTTTCGGGGAGAAGGTTAGGAT
>JAXDMH010000027.1:0-5196 GCA_034666225.1 Myxococcales bacterium | reverse complement strand
GACGGAAACTCCGGCATCACCGCCAACCCGGCGCTGGGCTGGGCGGTTGACGAGCTGGTGCGATACGGCGGCACCGGCGTGCTGGCCGAGACCACCGAGATCTACGGCGCCGAGCAGGTGCTGATCGGACGGGCCCGGTCGCAAGCGGTGGCCGACAAGCTGCTGGCGCGCCTGGACTGGTGGAAACGTCACCTGGCGCTGTTCGGGGCCGAGATGAACAACAACCCTGCCCCCGGCAACAAGGCCGGCGGTCTGACCACTGTCTACGAAAAGTCGCTGGGCGGGATCGCCAAGGGGGGGACCACGCCCCTCAACGACGTCTTTGAATACGCCGAACGGATCACCACCAAGGGCTTCGTCTTCATGGACACGCCCGGGCTGGATCCAGTATCGGTCACCGGACTGGTGGCGGGCGGCGCCAACGTCGTCTGTTTCACCACCGGGCGCGGCTCGGTGTACGGCTGCAAACCGACGCCGTCGATCAAGCTGGCCACCAACACCAAACTGTACGAACGCATGACAGACGACATGGACATCAACTGTGGCGTCATCCTGGACGGCGCGTCAGTGGCCGACGTCGGCCGACAGATCTTCGAAGAGGTGGTTGCCGTCGCCTCGGGCAAGCAAAGCAAGAGTGAGCTTTCCGGCGTGGGCGAGGAAGAGTTCGCGCCCTGGAGTCTGGGGCCGGTGCTTTGACGGCGGCCGTCCCCCCGCACTAGAGTACGGTCCCCCTGATGAGCGCCATTCGGATTGTCGACCTGCGGGTTCACTCGATTGCCATCGCGGATCCGCCGCTGCGCAGCTCTTACGGCCTGCACCAACCGTACGCGCTGCGCACGGTGCTGGAGCTGGTCAGCGGTGACGGCGTCATCGGCATCAGCGAGACCCACGGCGGCGACGCCATCGCCAAGGGATTTGAAACGCTGCGTTCGCGCATCGTGGGGGCCGACCCGTATCGCCTGGCCGGGTTGCTGCTGCCCCTCATCGAGACCGACACCACCGGCACCACCAGCCTGGATCGCTCGCAGACCTATCACGTCCCGGGCGAGAACCCGCTGGACGCGGCGGCGCGACTTTATTCGGCCATCGAGATCGCCTGTCTGGATCTGATCGGGAAATCGATCGGGATGCCGGTGTGCGATCTGCTGGGCGGGCGGGCCCGCGACCTGGTCCCCTTCTCGGCCTACCCGTTTTACAAACACGCCGGGGGCGGCGGCGAAGGCGCCGATGCGCGGCCCGACGAATACGGCGAAGCGCTGACGCCCGAATCGCTGGTGCGCCAGGTCGAGCTGATGGTGGCCAAGTACGGCTTTCGCGACATCAAGTTCAAGACCGGCGTCCTCGATCCGGAGATCGAGGTGGAGACCGTCCGCCAGCTGCACGTGGCGCTGGGGCCAACGTTCCCCCTGCGCATGGATCCCAACGGCGCCTGGTCGGTGGAGACGTCGGTGAAGGTCGGCAAGGCGCTGGCCCGCGAGCTGGGCAACGGCGGTTACCTGGAAGACCCCACCTTCAGCCTGGCTGGCATGAGCGAGGTGCGCCGGCGCCTGCTGGCCGAGGGCATCGACACGCCGCTGGGCAGCAACGTGGCGGTGACCGGCTTTGCCGACATTCCGGAGAGCGTCAAGCTGGACGCGGTGCAGGTCATCCTGTGCGATCCCCACTACTGGGGCGGCGTGCAGCAGGTGCAGCACCTGGGAAAGATCTGCCGCACGTTCGGCATCGGTCTGTCGATGCATTCCAACAGCCACCTGGGCGTGTCGCTGATGGCCATGGCGCACGCGGCGGCGGCGACGCCGCACCTGACGTACGCCTGCGACACGCATTACCCGTGGCAGTCGGCCGACGACGAGATCGTGGCCGGCGGGCGCGTGCCGATCGTGGGCGGCAACGTGCGCATCACCGACAAGCCGGGGCTGGGCGTCGAGCTGGACTACGATCAGGTGGCGCGCGGCCGCGAGCGTTACGCCCGCTGTCCCTATCGCAAGCGTGATGACGAGGCCGAGATGAAGAAACACGTCGATCCGACCTGGAAGCGAATTCTTCCCCGGTGGTGAGACGCCAGAAGTGAGGTGGGCACGATGAGACCAGAAGAGCTGCGCGGAAAGCTTCGCGGCGTGATCGGATTCCCGGTCACTCCTTTCAAGGCCGATCTCTCGCTGGATCTGCCGGGCTACCGCAAGAACCTGCAGGAGATGCTGAAGCACCCGTTCGCGGCGGTGGTGGCCGCCGGCGGCACCGGCGAGGTCTATTCGATGACGCCGGCCGAGCACCTGGAGGTGGTGAAGGCCACCGTCGAGGAATCCAAGGGGCGCGTCCCGGTCATCGCCGGCACCGGGTTCAACCGGGCCATCGGCATTGGCCTGGCCCAGGAATCGGCGCGCGCCGGGGCCGACGCCATCCTGGCCCTGCCCCCTTATTATCCGAACGCCGACGAAGAAGGCTTGGCCGAGTACTACGCCGCCATCGGCGCCGCCACGCCGCTGGCCCTGCTGGTGTACAGCCGCGACTGGGTCAGCCCGGGCGCCGCCTGGGTGGAAAAACTGGCCGCCAAGGTCCCCACGTTGACGGCGTGGAAAGACGGCCAGGCCGACATCCGCAAGTACCAGCAGATCATCAACCGCGTCGGCGATCGCCTGTACTGGATCGGCGGCGCCGGCGACGACTGCGTGCCGGCGTATTATTCGATCGGCATCCGCACGTACACGTCCAGCATCTCGGTGGTAGCGCCCAAGCTGGCCCTGCAGCTTCACGAGGCGGCCGCCGCCGGCGACAGCGCCACCTTGCTGCGCCTGATGAACGACTACGTGACGCCGCTGTACGCCTTCCGGGGCGTGCGCAAAGGCTATGAGGTCACCGTCATGAAAGAGATGATGACCATGGTCGGCCTGACCGGCGGCAGTGTCCGCCCGCCGCTGCCGAACATGCGCCCCGCCGAGCTGACCGAGCTGCGCACCATCGTCGAGCGCTGGAAGGCCGTGCTTTAAGGCTTGGTCGCCGGCGCCGGCGCAGGCGGGCGTTTCGGCGCGCGCAGCGGCTGCCACAGGCCGCCGGCGGTGAAGCACGACCAGGCCCAGCGGGACCAGCGAATGAGGGCGACGGCCAACCACAGGGCCCAGGCCAGCATGGCCAGTCGATAGACGATCAGCGGCAGCGACAGCACCCACGCCTGGGGCGGCGAGGCGCCCACGCGATCGGCGAACCAGCGCAGCGTCGAGCGATCAGAGTTGTTGCCGGCGATGTGCATGTCGGGTGTCGACAGCAATCCCTCCTTCACCGCGACGAACAGCAGCACCACCGCCACCGCGGTCCAGGCCACCAGCCCCAGCTGTCGGAGATTCCACAGCCAGCGACCACCCATCGCCGCGTGCTGGCGGCGCATTCCCATGACCAGAAAATACCCGGCCACGATCGCCGCGCCCGGGATGGGCAGCTGCGAAAGGCCCAGGCTCAGCAGCACCCAGTGATGCGCCCGCAACGGCGTCAGCGTCGATCGCCCCAGCGCCAGCGCCACCAGCAAGAGGACCAGCAGGTGGCTCCAGAACAGCACCGACGGGCCCAGGCGCGGTCCGCCCAGAAACAAGATCCAGCGGTCGGTCGGCATCTGGATCTCGACCTGAAAATTGGTGGCGGACGCCCCCAGGTTGGGAAGGCGCGACCGGTAAAGAACGCCCAGCCCGGCGGGATCGCGGTAGGTCAGCTCGGCGGACTGGTGCCCGGGCTTCAGCGGCAACGTGACCCTGTCCCCCTCGGTGCGCAGCGGTTGTTGCACGCCATCGACGACCAGCGCCTCCAGCGTGGCGCCGCCGGGCAGCGTGACGACGTGCTGCCCGCCCCGGCTGGCTCGCAGCTCCAGCGTCAGGATCGCCTTGCTGCTGCGCGCGCCCGGGGTCAGCGACAGGCTGGCGCGTTCGATGGTCAGCGTCTGCCCGTCGCTGCCGCTCGGCCGCGTCACCTTGATCGTCACGCTCTCACCCGGCCAGGGGCGCCACTGCGGGAGGCGTTCGTTCTCGGACGCCTGCTGCACGGGCGGGATGCCGGTCACCTCGGCGTGCCAGATGGGCGCCAGATCCAGCCGCCACACCTCGCTGTAGGACGGTGCGGGCGCCGCCTGCAGGTTCAACTGGGCGCGCTGATCCAGGGCCGACGTCCAGGTCGTCTCGGTCTCGTCCGGCCCCAGCGTGACGGCGACGTTTCCCTGGGTGATGCGCAGCTTTTCACCCAGCGGCGACTCGCCGGGCAAGAGCGGCACGTTCAACAATACCGCCGCTCCCGTCGGTGTGGCCCGGGTGATCCGGGTCTGAACCTGCCACTTGAGGCCCAGCAGCAACGTGCGCTGGACGATGACGAACGCCGGCAAGCTGCTGGCGCCCAGCGCCGCGCCGCCGCCGGCGTGGGTCTCGCCGCTGCCGTCGTCGCCGGCTTCGCGTCGGGTTTCGCGCGTCAGCTGCAGGGTATCGGCGATCTCCCCGTCGTCACCGACGCCGGCCAGTCGCCAGCCGCGCAGGGTCGAGGTCAGCACGTGTGGCTTGCGCGGCAGCGGAATCTGGACAACGTCGCGCGGCGGCAACGGACCATCCAGAACGATCTGATGATTGCCAACCGGCAACAAGATCCACAGCGAGCCGTCATCCGAGCCCAGGACGTGCGGACCGGGTTTTCCGTCGATGAGGACGTCGACCGGAACCCAGTGGTCGCGGTGTCCCGGCAGGGCCACCGCCGCTGGCGCCGCGGCGCTGGCCTCCAGGCGAAGCCGCAAACGATCGGGCGCCGCTTCGATCGTCATTCGACCGATGGTGGCGCAACTGCCGCCGCAGGTCGGCTTTTCTAAAAGCCCCTCGCGCAGCTCTTTCAAGAGATCAGCGGGAGGAAACTCGGCGGCCTGGGCCGGCCCGGCGACGGACAGCAGCACCAGCAGCGCCGCCAGCGCGCCGGTTCCTTTGCTGAACCAGCTGCGAAAGAACCCGCGACTGCTGCGCAACAACACCAGCGCCAGCACCGCCAGCAAGATCACGCGCAGGAAAGCCAGCACGGTGCCGACCGCCGGCGACAACAACCACAGCGACAGGCGCTGCCCGCGGTCGACCGGACCATTCCAGGTCAGGGTGACCGTGCGCCACTGCCAGCGCGGCAGGCCCGGACCGGTCTGGACGACCACCGACGGATCGTACGTGGCCAGGTTCTGCGCCCTGTCGC
>JAXDMH010000026.1:0-11233 GCA_034666225.1 Myxococcales bacterium | reverse complement strand
GCTGCTGCCGCCCGTGCCGATCGTGCCGCCGCTGCCGGCGCCGCCCGTGCCGACGCTGCCGTCCGATCGCCCACCTATTCCACCGCTGCCCATCAGGCCGGCGTCGGCGCTTCCGCCGGTGCCGCCTTCGCCCGAGGGGCCGACGCCCATGTCTGCGGCGGTGTCGTCGCCGCCCGCGGTGGCGTCGACCGGCTGACCGTCGTCGCCGCCCGAGCCACCGATTCCGTCGTCAGGCGTGCGGGCCACGACGTCGCCGCGGAACGTTTCGGCGCCACCGCAATCGAGGCCGGTGACGCTGATCGCCGTCAGGAGCCGAGCAACCGAAAGGCCCTTTCGCACGGCGGCGTTCATCGAGCCGGTCAAGCGTAGGTGGCTATTGACCGGCGGTCAATAGCGTGTTAACTCAGTCAAGGTCCAGATGAAGCCTGTTTTGTCTGCCTCTCTGGTTGTTTCACTCTTCGCGTCACTCTTCGTGACCAGCGGGGCCAGCGCCGACGAAGCGGTCGGGCCGCGCCTGGATGCGATGCGCGCGCTGCCGCAGCCGGTGCTGGCGGAACGCCTGTCGGCCACGACGCCCGAGGACCTGATCGTGCTCGGTCGCGAGGGGGTGCGCCGGCTGGGCACCTACCGCGCCCGCCTGCTGAAGCAGGAACGCGTCGACGGCAAGCTGCTGCCCGCGCAGACCATGGAGGTGATCGTTCAGACCGCCCCCCGCGCGCAACGTCTGGATTACGTCGAAGGTCCCAAGGCCGGCCGCCATGTGATCTGGACGGAGAAACGTCCCAGCGAAATGTTGGTCCGCGAGGCTGGAATCCTGGGCATCACGTCGCTGTGGATCGATCTCAGCGGCAGGCTGGCCCACGGAGATTCCAACCACAACGTCACCGAGCTGGGGTTCGGGCCGCTTCTGGATCTGGTCTCGTCCGATCTGCGCAAGGGCAGCGCGCAGGGGGGCCTCACCCGCAAGAACGAGGGATTCGACGGCAGCGGGTGCTTCTGGATGGAGTACACGGCGCCGCCCGGGGCCAAGGGGCTTTACGCCCAGCGCACCCGCCTGTGCGTCGACGCAAAGCTGGGGCTCCCGGTGAAGATCGAAGTCCACGACGCCCGCGGTTTTCTGGAGAAGTACGAGTACACGAACATCCGGCCCAATCAGAAGGTCGACGCGACGCTGTTCGAGAAGCTCTGACAGGCGACGCAGAAATGGCGAAGTCATGACGACGATCAGCTCTGGCGCACCTTCATCGACCCGGCGCAGCCTGGTGCGCCTTTATCTGCCCCTGATCCTGTTCGTCGTTCCCACGGTCGCCATCGGGTTCGGCGTCCTGATCCCGCGCAGCTGCATCGCCGGGGTCAACGAGCTGACGTTCGGCTTCGGCTCGACGGTGTTCTTCGCGTGCGTCACCTACGTGATGGGGATCCGGGCCGCCCTCAAGGCGTGACGACGAAAGGTTGACGGCGCGGCCGACGGAGCCCTATCGTCGGCGGCCTTGAATTCTTCCGCGCCCCGGACACTGGTCTTCTCGCAGCGGCACCTCAGCCGGATGGTCTACCAGTGCTCGAACTACGAATTCGAGGATGTCATCGGCCAGGTCGACGCCGCCGACCTGCTGGCACCCAGCCTGCCGGAAGAGACGCGCCTTATCCGCCTTGGTCGGCGCGCGGTCAACAAGGCGCGCCGCTCCCTGAACCTGCTGGCCGGGATGACCATGACCATGAACCCGGTGACGGTCGACCGAAAGTACGACCTGTTCTTTGCGGTCTTCCTGTTTCCCGCCGAGGTTCTCTATCTCAACAAGGTGCAGGGATGGCGAGAGCAGGCCAAGCAGGCCGCCTGTTTTCTGGGCGAGGTCTGGACGAAAGACGCCGCGCTGTTGCGCCAGTACAGTCCGCTGCTGCGACAGTTCGACCATATTTTCCTGCACATCGGCGCCAGTGTGTCCTTGGTCGAATCGGTGATCGGGCGGCCCTGTCACCTGATCCGGGTCGGGGTGGACGCGATCCGGTTCTGTCCCTATCCCGATCCGCCGGCACGGGTCGTGGATTGTTACAGCTTTGGAAGGCGGTCCAAGCCGGTTCACGAGGCCCTGCTGAAGCTGACCGGTGAGAGACGATTTTTTTATCTCTTCGACACGGTCAACAACTTTGCCGTGAACGATCCCACCGAGCATCGACGGATGACCGCCGAGATCATCAAGCGCTCCCGGTATTTCACCGCCTTCAAGCACAACCTCAACGCCTCCCACCTCACGGGCGGTGACGAGGCGATGGGCGCCCGTCATTTCGAAGGGACGGCCGGAGGCACTGTCATGGTGGGGGTCGCGCCCGCCACCCCGGAATTCGACCAGGTCTTCAACTGGGAGGACGCCCTGATTCCCATCCCGTTCGATGCCCAGGACATGGGCTCCATCCTGGCGGAGCTGGACGCGCAACCAGCGCGTCTGGAGCGCGCGCGACGGAACAACGTCCTCGGCGCCTTGAGACGACACGACTGGGGACACCGCTGGGGCACGATCCTCGAGGTGATGGGATTGCCGCCGCTACCCGGCCTGGCCGAGCGCAAGAATCGCCTTGAGTCATTGGCCCGCCTGGCGGAAAGCGGCTAGCGAAGCGCATCTTCAAGCCCCTGCCGCAGCGTGAACCGCGGCGCCCAGCCCAGCGTCCGCAGTCGCGTCGAATCCCCGGCCAAAAACATGGTCTCGTTGGCGCGGTGGGGACGGGCCCCGAATTTCAGGAGCTGGCTTGCCCCGGCGCCCACGACCTCAGCGACGGTTTCCAGGACGCGCCTCAAGGTGGCCGGCTCGCCCGAACAGACGTTGTAGATGCCGGATGCCCCCGGCGTCAGCAGCGCGGCCAGGCCGGCGGCCACGTCGGCGACGTGCAGATGGTCCCGCACCTGCGTCCCGTCGGTCAGCTCGACGGCGACACCCGCGCGCAGCTGGCTGGTCACCCACGGGATCAGGCGCCGCTTGTCCTCGCCCGGGCCGTGGAGGTGAAAGATTCGCGCCCAGGCCAGCTCGGCGCCGGCCTCGGCGGCCAGGGCACGGACCACGTGCCAGGCGGCGCGTTTGCACGCGGCGTAGAGCGTTCGCGGGTCGACGTCGTCGGTCTCGACCAGCGGCCGATCGCGGATGGCGTATTCCACGCACGAGCCCGCCACGACCAGCTTGCGGCAGCCGGCGGCCAGCGCGGCCTGCACCAGCGCGGTGGTCATGGTCAGCGCGGCCAGGTTCAGGTGTGACGTCAGGTAGTCGGCGGGATCGGCGTACCAGGCCAGGTGCAGCAGGCCCTCTGGCCGCGTCGCTTTCAACAGCGCGGCGATCGCCGCGGCGTCGGCGAGATCGACGACGTGCGCGGACACCGCCGGCAGCGCCAGCGCCGGGGCGCTACGATCAACGGCGATGACCTGATGGCCCGCGGCGTCCAGGTGGCGAACGACGTGGGAGCCAATGAAACCAGCCGCGCCTGTGACCAGGATTCGCATGAATGTGGCCCGCAGCTTATGACAGGAAGCCTGCGGGTGGGACCAAGACCTTCGTCGTCGTCGGCACTTCAATCGCCGACGCTTTCCCCCGCCGCCTTCCGCCGCCGTCTTCCCAGCGCCTGGGCCGCATGGTACAAGCCGACGTCTCATGATGACCATCATCCTGTGCGGCGGGATGGGAACGCGCATTCGAGACGCGAACGAGAACCTTCCAAAGCCCCTGCTGCCCATCGGCGGCCGTCCGATTCTCTGGCACATCATGAAGGGGTACGCCCACCACGGCTTCAAGGATTTCGTCCTGTGCCTCGGCTACAAGGGCTGGCTGATCAAGGAATTCTTTCTCAACTATCGCCTCATGAGCGCGGACCTTCTGGTCACGCTGGGCCCGGCAGGGGGGACCGAGTGCCTCAGCCCCGAGTTGTTGGAGGATTGGCGGGTGATCCTGGCCGACACCGGCGAGGCGACCATGACCGGCGGGCGCCTGGCGGCGGTGCGAAAATACGTCGAGGGCGATGACCTGGTGATGCTGACCTATGGAGACGGTGTCGCTGACATCGACGTCAAACGGCTGGTCGCGTTTCACCGCAGCCACGGCAAGATCGCCACCGTCAGCGCCGTGCGTCCGCCCGGTCGCTTTGGCGAGCTGTCGGTGGCGTCCGGGACGGTGGCGGAGTTCAACGAGAAACCGCAAGCGGCCGGCGGTCTCATCAACGGTGGGTTCTTCGTCTTCGATGCCCGCCGCATCTGGGACTACGTCAAGGCCGACCTCACCTCCGTCCTGGAATCCGAGCCGATGCGCGCGCTGGTCCGCGATCGCCAGCTGGCCGCCTATGAGCACGAAGGATTCTGGCAGCCGATGGACACCATGCGCGAATACAACCTCTTGAACGATCTGTGGGCGACCGGACGCGCCCCGTGGAAGATCTGGCCGTGACGGCGGCCACCAACTTCTGGACCGATCGCCCGACGCTGGTGACCGGCGCGACCGGGCTGGTCGGGTCGTGGCTGGTCAAACGTCTGGTCGAGGCGGGGGCAGACGTCACCTGCCTGGTGCGCGACTGGGTCCCCGACAGCGAGGCCGTCCGTTCGTCCCTGCTGGAGCAGGTCAAGGTGGTGCGCGGCGATGTTCGGGATCAGGCGCTGCTGGAGCGTGTCCTGGGCGAAAACGAGATCGCCACGGTGATCCACCTGGCGGCGCAGACCATCGTCACCATCGCCAACCGCAATCCAGTGTCGACGTTCGAGACCAACGTGGCCGGGACCTGGTGCTTGCTGGAGGCCTGCCGCAGGAGCCCGCTGGTCAAGCAGATCGTCCTCGCCTCGTCGGACAAGGCTTACGGCGATCACACACAGCTTCCCTACACAGAAGAGACGCCGCTGGTGGGGCGGCACCCGTATGACGTCAGCAAATCGTGCGCCGATCTGATCGGGCAGGCGTACGCGGTGACCTACGGGTCGCCGGTGGTTGTCACCCGTTGCGGGAACTTCTATGGCGGCGGAGACCTCAACTGGAACCGCATCGTTCCCGGCACCATCCGCTCCATTCTGCGGGGACAGCGGCCCGTCATCCGCTCGGACGGGACCTTCATCCGCGACTACTTCTATGTCGAGGACGGCGCCATCGCGTACATGCTGCTGGCCGAGAAGCTGGCGGCGGATCCGCGGCTGGCGGGACGCGCGTTCAATTTTTCCAACGAGATCCAGATAACCGTGCGGCAGCTGGTCGAACGGATCCTGGGCGTCATGGATTCAAAGCTGCTGCCGGACGTCCGCAACGAAGCCAGCAACGAGATCGTCCATCAGTATCTGTCGGCGGCGGCGGCCCGCCGCGATCTGGGGTGGTCGCCCCGCTTCACGCTGGAGGATGGTCTGCGCCGGACCATCGACTGGTATCGTGCCTTCTTCACGCAAACAGGGCAGGGCGCGCCGAACGGCGAGAGGACGGCGTGACGGCGGCGGCGTTCGCCTGCCGGTCCTGCGGCAGCGGCGAGATCGATCTGGTGCTGTCGCTGGGCTCGACGCCGCTGGCGAATTCGTTGCTGCGCGAGGAGGACCTGGCGAAACCGGAGCCGGTTTTTCCGCTGGATCTGGTGTTCTGCCGGCGCTGCACGCTGGTGCAGATAACGGAGACGGTTCCGCCCGAGCAGCTGTTTCGCAACTACCTTTATTTCTCTTCTTTCTCAGAGACGATGCTGTCTCACGCCCAGGCGCTGTGTGGCCGCTTTACCGGGACGCTGGGCCTGGGCCCGCAATCGCTGGCCGTCGAGATCGCCAGCAACGACGGCTATCTCTTGCAGTACTACAAGGCGGCCGGCGTTCCCGTGCTGGGGATCGAACCGGCGGAGAACATCGCGCGCGTGGCCATCGCCGAGCGCGGCATTCCCACCATCTCGGAGTTCTTCGGCATCGACCTGGCCCGCAAGCTGGTGGCGGAAGGGCGACGGGCCGACGTCCTGCACGCCAACAACGTGCTGGCGCACGTCGCCGACCTGCCGGGGTTCGTCGACGGGATCCGGGAGATCCTGGCCGACGACGGCGTGGCGGCCATCGAGTTCCCGTACCTGGGGAACATGATCGACCACTCTGAATTCGACACCATCTATCACGAGCACCTTTGTTATTTTTCGCTGGGCGCCCTGGTTCATCTTTTCGATCGGCACGGCCTGCGCGCCCTGGACGTGGAGAAGCTGGCCCTGCACGGCGGGTCGCTGTTGCTGACCATCGGGCGGGCGACGTCAAGGCGGACGCCGACGCCGGCGGTCGCCGCGCTGCTGGACGAGGAGCGCCGGCGGGGCATGGACGGCGGAGCCTTCTATCGCGGCTTCGCGCGCCGCGTGCTGGAACTCAAGAGCGCGCTGGGCGACCTGCTGGCGCGGCTGAAAGCAGAGGGCAACCGCATCGCCGCCTATGGCGCGGCGGCGAAGGGCAGCACCTTGCTGAACACCTTCGGCATCGGTGCGGAGACCATCGATTTCGTCGTCGATCGCAACACCCACAAGCAGGGCCTGTACATGCCGGGCGTGCACATTCCCATCGTGGCGCCGCAACAGCTGGTCCAGCGGCGCCCCCAGTACACGCTGCTTTTGACCTGGAACTTTGCCGAGGAGATCCTGCGGCAGCAGGACGAATACCGACGGGGTGGCGGGCGCTTCATCGTCCCCGTCCCGGAGGTCACGGTTCTCTGACGCATGATTTTTACGGAGACGAAGATTCCCGGCGCCGTCTTGATTCGCCCCCAGCCCAGCGAAGACGAGCGCGGATTTTTCGCCCGTACTTTTTGCCTGCGGGAATTCGCCGAGCACGGCATCGATTCGCAGGTCGCCCAGCGCAGCGTCTCGTCAAACCGGCGGCGCGGCACGTTGCGCGGCATGCATTTTCAGGCAGCGCCGCACGAAGAGAACAAGCTGGTCTTCTGCAGCCGGGGGGCGATCTTCGACGTGATCGTCGACCTGCGACGCGACTCTCCCGCTTACCGGCAATGGCTGGGGGTCACCCTCAGCGCCGACGGCCTGGAGTCGTTGTTCGTCCCGGCCGGGTGCGCCCACGGCTTCCTGACATTGGCGGACGACTGCCACGTCCGCTACGACATCTCGGCGTTCTACGTGCCGGAGGCGGCCCGGGGGCTGCGGTATGACGATCCGGCCTTCGCCATCGAATGGCCTTTCGCGCCGGTGGTGATCAGCGCGCGCGACCTGGCGTTTCCGCCCTTCGAAGAAACTTGAAAGACGCCTAGAGGAACTCGCACAGGTACGCGGTTGGTTCCACGGCGCGGACGTCGAAGCCGCTGCGGCCGGCAACCTCGAAGACGGTGCCGGCGGGGTAGAGGCGCCAGTCGCTGCCCGTCGCGAGACGGACGGCCAGCTCGCCGCTGATCACGGACATTCGTTCCGGCGCTTCGGTGCCGAAATGGAATTCGCCGGGGGCGATCACGCCGGCGGTCATGCGGCGACCGAGGCGTTCGAAGCCGATGCTTTGGACTTTGCCTTCGAAGTAGGTGTTGTGCTTGAGCATGATGTGCGGCGCATTGTACCCAGGGTCGGGCCTGCTGTTGTGGCAAAGTGGCGGCGGCCATGCCGTCCTCGCGCGTCGCTTCGTCGAAATCAAGATCGACATCGGCATCGACCTTTCCGCCGCGCCCCCCCGACATCAAGGGGCGCAAGAGCGAGCTGCGCATCCTGACCGCGGCCCTGCGCGGATCGCCGTCGACGCCCATCGTGCTTCTGGGCGGTGGGGGGACCGGCAAATCGCTGCTGGCCTGCGTGCTGGGGCACCGGGTGGCGCGCGCCTTCCCGGGCGGCATTCACTGGCTGCGCGTGGGCGGCTGGGACCACCGCACGCTGTTCGAGATGCTGGCCCTGCGCTTTGGCGCGCGCCGTGGCGGCGACGGCGACGGCGGCGTCAGCGCCGGTGTTCAGCTGCGGCGCGCCCTGATGGCGCGCGACAGAACGCTGATCGTCCTCGACAACCACGAGAACGATCGGGCCATGGCTCGATTTCTGGAGACCCTGCGCGGGTGCCCGGTGACCTGGGTGTTGACGGCGCGGCGCTGCCTGCTGGCCGGCGTTTCGATCTTCCCGGTGGTGGCGCCACTGATCACGGCCGCGCAGCCGGCGTTCCCGCGCGTGGCCGGCCTGACCAAGCTGCTGCGCTGGAATCCGCTGGCGCTGGGGATCGCCGACGCCATCGTCGGCAGCCGCGCCGCCACCGCGGTTGCGCTGGGCGATTGGTTGCTCTCCCGAGGCGTGGATCGCGTGACCGTGATGCAGGACGAGGACGACGTCGCCGAGGTGCGCCTGCTGGTCGACTGGACCTGGCGCCGCTTGCCGCCGGGGGCGCGTCGCATGATGGCGGTGCTGGCCCACGCCCAGGGCGATCACCTGGGCGTCGAATCGCTGCGTGCGCTCAGCGGCGTGGGCGGGGCGGCGCCCGCCTGCCTGCGCAGCTTGCGCCGCTGGCTGCTGGTGCAGGAACCGCTGGCCGGCCGGTTGACGTTGCACGCGGTGGTTCGCCGGGCGGTGGCGGGGCGCACCCGTTTCTCTCAGGCGCGCTTCTTCGATCACTACGCGCGCCTGCTGGAAGGACGCCCGCAGCTCCTGGAACTGGAGCAGAGCAACCTGTTCGCCGCCATGGATCACGCGCACCAGACGTCGGACCTGGGCGCCAGCCTGCGCATCGAGCGTCTGCTGGAAGGCCTGTAAGCATCCGGGGGCGCGCAACCGGTTGCGAAACCGGCAGGCAAGCGCTATCGGTATCGCCGGTGAATTTTTCGAGCTGGTTTTCCGGGCGCCATCCCCAGATCCCGATCGCCTCCGCCGATGCCGTTCTGCGGCTGGCCGACGGCGGCGCCACGGTGCCGTTCCTGGCCCGTTACCGCAAGGAGGAGACCGGCAACCTGGACGAGGTGGCCATCCGCCACGTGCTGGAGGCAAAGGAATCCTGGGACGACATCGTCAAGCGGCAGGCCTTCATCGTCGGTGAGATCAGCAGCCAGCAAAAGCTGACGCCCGAGCTGCAGGCGCAGATCCTGGGAACATTTGATCTGGCCCTGCTGGAAGACCTCTACCTTCCCTACAAACAAAAGCGCAAGACGAAGGCCACCATCGCGCGCGAGGCTGGCCTGGAACCGCTGGCGCAGTGGCTGTGGGACTGCGGCCACGGCGTCGTGCAGCCGGGCGCCGGGCAGACGCCGCAGACCTTCGCCGCGTCGTTCGTCGCCGCCGACAAGGGTGTGGCCGACGCCGACGCCGCGCTGGCGGGGGCGGGCGAGATCGTCATCGAGCGGTTGTCCGAGGACGCGTTCCTGCGGCAGACGGCGCGCACGGCGCTGTTCGAGCAGGGCTGCATCCGCACGCGCAAGAGCGACAAGGCCAAGCCGGCCAGCCGTTTTGAAAACTACTTCGCCTTTCAAGAGCCGGTGACCGAGCTGATGAAGCCGCAGAGCTCGCATCGCTATCTGGCCATGCGGCGCGGTTGGATGGAGGAAGAGCTGATCCTGTCGGTGGGCGGTGCGCTGCCGCCCGGCGACGACGCGGAGGAAACCGCGACCACCAAGACGAAGGCGTCAACGCCGCCGCCCGTGGATCCGCTGCTGGAACGCCTGGCCACGATCTTTCAGAACGCCGCCTGCAGCGAGCCGCGTTTCGCCGGCTCGCCTCTTCTGCAGCGGGCCGCCCGGATGTCCCTGCGCGCGCACGTGGTGCCGGCCATCGAGAACGAGGTGCACAAGGCGTTGCGCGAGGTGGCCGACCAGGCCGCCATCACCGTGTTCGCCGAGAACGTGCGCAAGCTGTTGCTGTCGGCGCCGTTCGGACCGAAGGCGGTCCTGGGCGTCGATCCCGGCATCCGCACCGGCTGCAAGCTGGCGGTCATCGACGGCGCCGGCAAGTACGTGGGCAGCGGCCTTTTGCACCTGGAGACGCCGGCCGGCAAGGCCAGCGCGGCGCCGGTTCTGGCCGAGCTGGTCAGCAAGGGCGGCATCCAGGCCATCGCCGTCGGCAACGGCACCGCGGGACGCGAGACCGAGATGTTCGTGCGCGAGGCGCTGAAGTTCGCCAGCCTGGACGTGCCGGTGGTGATGGTCAGCGAGTCGGGGGCCAGCGTCTACAGCGCCAGCGAGGTGGCGCGCGAAGAGTTCCCCGACCTGGACGTCACCATTCGCGGGGCCATCTCCATCGCCCGCCGGCTGCAAGATCCCCTGGCCGAGCTGGTCAAGATCGATCCGAAGAGCATCGGCGTCGGCCAGTATCAGCACGACGTCTCGCCGCACGCCCTCAAGAAGAGCCTGGATGCGGTGATCGATTCGTGCGTAAACCAGGTCGGCGTCAACCTGAACACGGCGTCGTATCACCTTCTCAGTCACGTGTCGGGCATTGGACCGTCGCTGGCGCGCGCCATCGTCGAGCATCGGGGCAAGACCGGCATCTTTCGTTCGCGCACGCAGCTGCTGGACGTGCCGCGTTTTTCCAAGCGCGTCTTCGAACAGGCGGCCGGGTTTCTGCGCATTCCCGAGGCCGAACATCCCCTGGACAACACCGGCGTCCACCCGGAGCGCTATGGCGTCCTGGAAAAACTGGCGGCCCGGCTGGGCGTTCCGGTGGCGGCGCTGCTGGGCGCCGGCGTCAAGCAGGTCAAGGAGGCGCGCGAGCTGAAGGACGACGTCGGCGCCTTCACCTTCGACGACATGGTCAAGGAGCTGGAAAAACCGGGGCGCGATCCGCGGGCCGGCTTTGTGCCGTTCGCTTTTCGCCAGGACATTCACGACCTGAAAGATCTGCAGCCGGGGATGGCCTGCCCGGGCATCGTCACCAACGTGACCAACTTTGGCGCCTTCGTCGACATCGGCGTGCACCAGGACGGCCTGGTTCACATCTCGCAGCTGTCGGACAAGTTCGTCAAAGACCCGCGCGAGGTGGTCAGCCCCGGCGATCGCGTGACGGTGCGCGTGCTGGAGGTCAAGCTGGACCGGAAGCAGATCGCCCTGACCATGAAGGCGGAGCGCGCCGCTGCCTCTGCAGCGCCGACGGAGCGACGCGAGGCGGCCGCTCCACGGACGACCGACGGCGGCGCCGGTGCCGCCCGCGAACGCGGTTTTCAGCCGCGCGCGCCGGCGCCTTCCGCCGGGCCGCCGCCCGCAGCGAAGTCCCCTTTCAACAACCCGTTCGCGGCGCTGCAAAAGCTGCGCAAGCCCTGATTCATTTTTTCTTTGCAGGCTCAGGAGGAGTGATGTCAACCGGTCGTCTTCGTTGTCTG
>JAXDMH010000025.1:0-5495 GCA_034666225.1 Myxococcales bacterium | reverse complement strand
ACGCCCAGACGGGCCCGATAGGCGCGGCTGGTCGGCGAGACCGGGTGCCCATCCAGGCTGATCCGCCCGCCGTCGCCCGGGATCAGGCCCGACAGCAGACGAAAGGCCGTGGTCTTGCCCGCGCCGTTGGGCCCGAGGAGGCCGAAGATCTCGCCTGGCTGAACATCAAAGCTGACACCGGCCAGCGCGACGCGCGCGCCGAAACGCCGCCGCAGCTCCTCGACGCGCAGACGGGGCTGGAGCGAGGCGGGGGAGGGGCCGGCGGACAGCTCGGCGGCGCTCATGATCAGGCGACGGTGCGATCGACGATCAAGGCCACAAACAGCAGCGTCAGATAGACGATCGACATCAGGAACATCGAGCGGGCCCAGCGCGTGGCAGCGCCCTGGCGAAAGCCCGCCACCGCCCACCCGATGAACACGGCGCCCAGCAACGCCGCCGCCACCGCATAGTGAACGCCGGCCACGTGCATGGGCAAAAGCAGAATGGAAGCGACCACCAGGGCGATCGAGAAGCTGACGATGTGCAGGCGGGTGCCCAGCGGCGAGATCGACAGCGGCAGCACCTTGAACCCGGCCTGCTGGTAATCGCGCGCGCGATAGATGGCGATGGCCAGGAAGTGGGGGATCTGCCAGAGAAAGAGAATCGCGAACAGGACCAGCCCGGGGGCGTCCAGATGTCCGGTCACCGCCGTCCATCCCATCAGCGGCGGCATCGCGCCGGGAACGGCGCCCACGAACAGGGCCACCGCCGACTGGCGTTTCATCGGCGTGTAGATCCAGACGTACGAAAGCAGCGCCACCGCCGCCAGCAGGCCCGTCAGGGCATTGCCGGCCAGAAACAGCAGGGGCAGAGCGGCCGACGCCAGCAGCACGCCGAAGGCCAGCGCTGTCTCGGGCGACAGGCGTTTCTCCGGCAGCGCCCGCTCGCGCGTGCGGTCCATCAGGCCGTCGGCGTCCCGCTCCAGGTACATGTTCAGCGTGTTCGAGGCCGACACCACCAGCGCCGTCCCGATGAGGGTCATGATCATCCGCCACACCGGCAGCGTGCCCGGCGCCAGCCACATGCCGCCCGCGAAGGTGGCCAGCACCAACCCGGTGATGCGTGGCTTGGTCAGGCTGATGACATCGGCGAACCAGCGCCAGCGGACGGGCACGGCGACAAAATCGGGACGTCCCAGCAGCACCACGGAGACCTGCGTGGCCAGGAGCGCCGTGGCCACCGCCAGGTGCGCCTCGACCGTCGCCAGATCCAGAAACGACTGGATCGCGCGCACGCCCAGCCAGATCTGCGTCAGCACCAGCAGCGGTGCGACCAGCGCCAGGACGCGCAACAGCGGCCGGCGCCCGGCCGCGCGCAGGGTGATCACGGACGAGGCCAGCACCAGGATCGCCACCACCACCGCGTTCAGTCGGTGCAGCACGTGGATCAGCACCGTGGGATGCGCGTCAGGCCACAGCGATCCCCGACAGAGCGGCAGGTCCAGGCAGGCCAGCGCCGCACCGGAGTGTCGAACCAACCCGCCCAGCACCATCTGAAAATAGATGGCGACCGCCGACACCAGCGCCGCGCGCACGGCCCCGGACGCCAGCGCCGGTGGCCGCTCCGCCGCCGCACGCGGCGGGCGCGAGCGCACGGCGATATACAGCGTGATCATGAAGAACAGCAGCGACACCGCGGTGTGCGCCGTCGAGATCGGCGTCGGCAGGCGCAGCAGAACCGTCACGCCGCCCAGCACCGCTTGAACGAGCACCAGCCCCACCGCCAGCCAGCCATACGGACGCAGCGCGCGCTGCTGGGACGCGCGGCTGACCGTCAAGCTGATGGCCAGGGCCAGCGCCAGGATCACCACCGACCCGGCGGCCAGACGATGGCTGTGCTCGATCAGCACGCCGCCCTCCATCTTGGGCATCAACGTGCCATAGCAGGTGGGCCAGTCGGGGCAGGCCAGGCTGGACCCGGTCCCATGCACCAGCCCGCCGATCAGAATCAGCAGGTAGGTAGCGATCGCCGTGACGATGGCGAGACCGTGGACAAACACGGGCGTGTTTATAGCCTGAATTTCCCGCAGTGGTGCGACTTGCTGCTGACCTGGAACCCTCGAAGGGTTCCAGACCTCCCACGATGGAACTCCGGCGGCAAAGCCGCCTGCGTTCCTACGCGACTGCGGTGAATGTCGGCGGTTTCCCGACGGGCGGCGCGGGCGCGGTCAGCGGTCGTCATTTGGCGTCGAACACAAACTTGATCTCCGTCGGCTTATCGGCGGCCACGGTGATCTCGGCAGTCTTCGAGCCGTACCGCTCGTGCCAGGCCTCGAGGGTGTAAGCGCCGGCCGGCACCTTGGGGATGGTGAACGCGCCGTCGTCGCCCGTCACCGCGAAGAACGGGTGGTTGCTGACGCCGACATAGCCGGTCATCCAGGGGTGGACGTCGCACTTGAACTTGATGATGTCGCCGCTCTCGTTGAACTTCTTGGCCATGGGCCCCAGGCCCGGGACCTGCGCCTGGTTGAAGATCGTCGATGGGCCTTTATAGCTGTGCACGTTGTGCAGCGTCTGATCGCCGTTCTTGATGATCAGTGACTGACCGGCCATGATCCCCTGCACGCGCGGGCGGTACATGCAGTCGGTCTGATCCAGCGTGGCGCCCTCTGCCGGCGGTTCATAGTGGCCGCTGACGCCCTTCGAGATCCGCACCAGCACGTTCTTCAGCGCGCCGCCCGCCCCGACGATCACCTCTTCTTCCTTCATCTGCTTGCGGGCGCAGAACGGATCGGTCTCGCGCTTGATCAACTTCACCTCGGGCAGCGTCCCCTGCAGGGTCACGACGCCCTTGATCACGGCGCTGCCGGTGCCATCGGCAGCAGGCGCAGCGGCCGCTGGCGTCGCAGCGGCGGGCGTCGCGGGGGCCGCCGGTGCCGGGCCCGGCGCCTCTTCGCGCTTGGTGCAGGCGCTCGTCGCCAGCGACAACACCAGTCCGATTGTCACGAACAGCGCCCTCGGATTGTTCATCAATCTCTCCTCATCGTGGCATTGGCCTTGGTTGCGTCCGTATAGTCAGACCGCCTGGCACCGTCAAGCACTGTTGATGACCTGACCAATGGCTTCCATCAACCGATCCAACCCCTCGGGTGTGGCCGGAAAATAGCCGCGGATGCGCAGCTGGCGGTCGACCAGGACCAGGTGCTCGCCATGGAAGATCTCCCAGAACGTCGGCGCGCCTGGCCCCGCGTCGGCGGCGGCCGGCACCGGCGTGCGGCCCATGCCTTCCTTGAATCCGTCCACCACCGCGGCCTGAATGACGTCCATCGGTCCGGTCAAGAACGACCACTTGTGCGGCGGCGCCCCGAAACGCGCGCCGTACTCGGCCAGCCGCGCAGGCGTGTCGCGCTCCGGGTCGACCGTCAGTGACACCAGGTGAAAATCGGGACCCAGCTTCCGCGCCCGTCGCATCACGTCGGCCATCTTCTGGCTCAGCAGGGGACAGCTTTCCGCGCACGACGTGAAGATGAAATTGGCCACCCAGACCTTGCCCCGCAGATCAGCCGTTCCAAAAGCGTGGCCGGTCTGATCCGTGAGGGTGAAGGCCGGAACGTCGCCCAGCGTGGGCGGCGCCGCCGGAACCGGGCGCCCGAGCGAGCGCGCCAGCGGCACGCCAAACAAGATCATCACCGCCACCACCCAGAACGCGGGACGGCCCACAAGGCGCGCCAGAAAGCCGGCGCGCCTTCCTGATGGTGGCTGTGGTGGGCGCGGTTCCATGGTTGGTGGGCGTGTAATCTCCCTGGTCTTTCGAGGGTGTCAAGGGCGTGCTATCGATACGGCATGACCGGACCCGCTCGCAGCGGCGTGGCGCTCCCCAGTCCCGGGGTGTTCGGCATGTGGATCTTCCTCATCACCGACGCCGCCGGCTTTGGCGGGCTGCTGCTGGCCGACGGCGTCCTGCGTGCGCGCGCCAGTGTCTGGCCCGATCCGCATCAGCGTTTCTCGCTGGGGGTTGCCGCGATCCTGACGTTCGCCTTGCTGCTCTCCAGCCTGACAATGTCGCTGGCCGTCGACGCCGCCCAGCGACGCCGCTCCGGCGCCACGCTGTTCTGGCTGGCGGCCACCGTGTCTGCCGGCCTGTTCTTCGTGGGCGGCCAGATCGCCGAGTACCAGCACCTCCTGTCAGGCGCGGTGCCGATCCGCCTCACCACGGACGTGGCGGCGTCGTTGTTCTTCGTCATCACCGGCTTTCACGGCATCCACGTCCTGGCGGGCGTCGCCTACCTGATCGCTGTCTTCATCGCCGAGGCGCGAAAGAAAACCCCGTCGCCGGGCAGGCTGGCGGTGGCGGCGCTGTTCTGGCACTTCGTTGATTTCGTCTGGGTGGCGATCTTCTTCGCCCTGTACCTGCTGCCCACGCACTAGGCCCCGTGGACAACCCGCGAACCACCGCTCCGTCGCAACCGGCACCTGGCTCCTCGCGGTGGTCGGCGATCGCCCTTGGCTTTCTGTTCCTGGCGCTGGTGGCGTTGACCATGGCCGAGCTGGTTATGACCACCGCCGCTGCGTCACACCAGGTGCGCGTCACCGGCCTGGCGGGTCTGGGCATGGTGAAGGGCGCGCTGATCCTGTGGTTCTTCATGCACCTTGGTCGTCAGCCGCGCTGGCTGCGTCGGGCGGTGATCCTGCCTCTCTTGCTGACGGCGTCGTTCCTGGTCGTCTTGATGATCGACGGCGTGGTGCGGCTCAAGGGTGGACCATGAACGGCCGCCGCTGGACTCCGACCGCCGTCGCGCTGGCCGCCGTGTTGTTCGCCTCGGCCGTGCAGGCCTGTCCTTCGTGCATCGGGAAGGATCCGATGTTGCCGCCGTCGCTGAAGCTGGTCGGCCTTTTTCTGTTGGTGCCATTCGCCATCTTCGCCGTGGTGGCCACCGTGGCCCGCCGACTGCGCTGACGACGACAGGCGCGGATCAGCTCACAGGCAGACCGGAATGTAGCCGTCGAAGCGCATGCCGCGGAACACCAGCGTGTTGGCCGCGTCGCCGATGAAGAACATGCCCCGCACCTGGGTCAAGGCCTGAGGGAAGGTCACCTTGGGAGTCCCCAGCCGGGCCAGCGTGATCCAGCTGTCGGCGGAAAAAGAGACAAACACGGTTCGCAGTTGCCCGCCGGTGCTGGGCAGCGGCAACACCCAGTGGGCGCCGTCCATGTAGTTGGCTGTCTCGCGCAACTGGATCCAGAGGGCAGCCGTGGCGCTGTAGGTGAGCGTGAAGCCCGTCGACGCGCTCAGGTTCGCCTGCGCCGTGTTCGAATTCGCCGCCCACACGGCGACGATGTGCCAGCCGCCGCCTGTGAAGGAAACCTTGCCAGTCTGGTGGTCGCCCTCGGTCACCAGGATGCTCCCGGCGGCGGGCGTCGTCACGGCTCCGGTTTCGCTGGCCACTACCCAGTGTTCGAGGTGATCGATAGAAGGCATGTTGCACTCTGCCAGCGGCGGCGGCATCACGACCG
>JAXDMH010000024.1:0-2657 GCA_034666225.1 Myxococcales bacterium | reverse complement strand
GCGTTTTCCCTCGGAGTCCAGCTCATACAGCTGGATGTCTTTGCCAGTGTCGTTGTAAAAGAACACGCTGATCGGCGCGCTGTCGCCGTGAGATTTCAAACTTGGCTCATCGGAGCAGGCGAGAACGGCACCGAGCGAATCATTGCCATCCGGCCTGAAAATGACATCGTCGACCTTGCCGTCGGCTCCCAGCATCAGCCGAACCTCCGCCGAACCATTGGCGAACTTCACACCATAGATGTCGTAACCGCCGGGCCCGACGCCGCGAAAGAAGATCGACTCCACCGCGCCGAGTGCTTTCAACATCGGACGCAGCTGAGCGGTCTGGCGCTGGACTTTGGCGGCGAGCGCCGCGCTCATGCGCTCGTAGTTCGGCGCGCCATTTTGCAGGTCCGCGATACCGCGCAGCACCGCATCCCTGCTGCCGGGCAGCGGCGTCTGTCCCCTGAAGCGATCCGGAGCTTCAGCAATCCGCCGCGCAGCGTCCGCCTCGATTGACTTGGCGCGGGCAGCGGTCGTCCGCGGCGCGAGCCGGGCGCCGTACATCGGGTCGTTGTGCAGGATCTGGGTCACCTTGGCAGAATTGTCGCGCAGAAAAATGACGCGATCACCGTTAGTGCTGGAGAATGTATCGCCGCCATTGGACGTGACCTCGCGCTTCTGCCGTCCAGTGTCCTGCAGGTAGATCCGGTCGCCATCGCGCGTCACGGCGATCGCGCGGGTCGGGCCCAACTCGTACCAGCCAACGTATGAATCGCGTGAGGCCGCGTCGGCCACGGTATCCTGGCGAGCGCTTGTGGCAATGCGGACCGCCCGCACCTCGCGGCCTTGCTGGTTCAAGATCAGCTCTGCGGGATGCCGATCTTCACCGAGCGTCCAGCTAATCGGGCCGGCGGCAGCCGGATACAACACCGTCCCGTCCTGCGCGGCCTGCAGCCGGAATTTTCGCTGCCAGGTCAATTGTCCCCAGAGTTGATCGCCGTCGTGAAAGACGGCAAAGACCGAACCCGGGCCGAATGAATAGAAATCGGTCAGCTCCGACTTGGACGCGATGGTCATCGCGTCGACCGCGCCGTCACTGACCAGCGCGGATCGCGACGGCGGGCTGTAGGCGATGGTGAGGGCGGAGACGATGACGACCGGCGTTGTTGCCGCAGCGGACCACAGCCGCTTGCGCCAGCCTCCCGTCGCCGGGGCCGCCGATCCGTCGAGAATGTGCTCGACGCGGGTGCGGACCGTGCACGCCCGCGCCATGTGCAGACCGGCCGGCGCCTGCCGCACGGGCTGCATGAGATCGAGCAGAAGCTGCGCGTAAGACAGCCGGTCATCGACGACTTCGAGCGCTTGGGCGTCGCTGATCATTTCAGCCAGTTGCGCCAGCCGGACCGACTGCCACCAGGCAAACGGACTGAACCAGAACACCACACGATTGAGAGCCGCCAGCAGCAGCAGATAAAAATCACGGTTGGCGACGTGGGCGCCCTCATGGGCGAGCACGGCCTGGCGCTTGGCCACATCCCAGTCGCGGTAATCGGGCGGCAGCACAATGGTCGATCCGAAGGTGACCGGCCCGCCGACGAGACCGCTGACGCGGACGTCCGCGTCAGCCGCCCATGGGGCATTCACCGGTGTCGCGCCGCGCACCAGACGCCATGTCAAATAAAGGCCGATCGCCAGCCGCAGCAAGAGCATGCCGGCAATGATCGCGTAGATCACCGTCGCCAGCTCCCACCAGTTGACGGCGTGATGGGCTCCGTTGCGAGCAGCAACGGCGATGCCAGGCTCCAATGGGAGCGTCGACGGCAATGGCTCCGGCAGCGCAACCACGGCCGGCCATAGGTTTGCCGGCATCGGAACCGCAGACGGCGGTAGGGGCACGGTCACGGTCACGGTGGTCCAGTGCATCAGCAGCGGCATCGTCAAAGATGCCACCAGCACCATGGCCCATGACGTCATATGCACGTGCGGGTTTCGGACGCGAAGAAGATGCAAGCCGACCCACACGACGCTTCCGAGGACCAGGGAGCGAAACGCCGACTCCGCCAGAATCGCCAACATTATTTCTTCCCTCCCCTCGCCTCCGCCTTGGCTTTCGCAACCTTGTCGGCGAGCGCGCGCAACTTCTTTTGGTCGAGCATCGCGGTATCCACCATGCCCACCAGAACCTCGTCCATCGAGCCGTTGCAGAACCAGTCAACGATGCGCTGCACGGCCTTGGCGGCAACGCGCCCACGCGGCTCGGCCGCCTGATACACAAAGGTGCGGCCGTCCACGATGTGGGTCGTGTAGCCCTTCTCTTCCAGCCGCCGCAGCACCGTCCGCACGGTGGACTCCTTGAGCGGGCGAGACAGCTGTTCGCGCACGACCTCGGCCGTGACCGTACCATTGGCCCACACCAGTTGCATGACCTCCCGTTCGAGGTCACCCAGGTCGGGCAGGCTTTCGTCGATTTTTGGTGCCATGCGAATTTTTGCCTTCCTGTAACGCTACAGATCGTCGCATATGGGGCCACGTTCTTCAACACCGATCGGACAGTGGCTGAACTCAAACTGACCGGTCTGGGAGGACTTCCCGGCCCTACGACCTTTGATGCAATCCGGACAAAACCACGTGGAGGACGAAGATGATCGTACGAACGTTCCTTGTCGCAGGAGCGC
>JAXDMH010000023.1:0-5606 GCA_034666225.1 Myxococcales bacterium | reverse complement strand
CGGACGCTGCAGCGGGGCGTGCTGCGCCTGGCCGACGCCGGCGCGCCGGTGGCGGCGCTGGTGCCGGCGCGCGAGTGGAAGGCGGCCGCCTCGGTCATCGCCGAGAAGTTCCGCGATGCGACCGCCCAGCGTCGCGCCGACCGGTTCGAGCTGCACACGTTCGAAAGCGTCGCCCTGCGCGACGGCCGCCACGCCGCCAACCCCTGGCTGCAAGAGCTGCCTGACCCCATCACCCGCACCGCCTGGGGAAACGTCGCCGCCGTGTCGCCCGAACTGTCCCGCCAGCTGGGCGTCGTCACGGGCGACGTCGTCGGTCTGACCGTCGGCGATCGTCGCATCGAGCTGCCGGTCTTCGTGCAAGCCGGCCAGGCGCCGCGCACCGTCTCGGTGGCGCTGGGCCACGGGCGCCGCGCGGCGGGGCGCGCCGGCAGCGGCGTCGGCGCCAACGCCTTCGCGCTGGGCGCGCTGACCATCGCCGGGCGGGCCTACACATCGACCGACCTGGCCGTGGAGAAGACCGGGCACCGTGTGCTGCTGCCCAGCGCGCAGACCCATCTGTCGATGGAAGGCCGGCCGATTGTTCTGACCACCACGCCCGACGCAGAGAACATCGAACCCGCCGAGGCGCTGCCCACGCTGTGGAAGGCGCCACCGACGGGGGCCCACGCCTGGGGGATGGCCATCGATCTCGACGCCTGCACCGGCTGCTCGGCCTGCGTGGTCGCCTGCCAGGTCGAGAACAACGTTCCCGTCGTCGGCAAGGACCAGGTCCAGCGCAACCGCATCATGCACTGGCTGCGCATCGATCGCTATTTCGACGGCCCCGACGACGATCCCCAGAGCCTGCACCAGCCGATGATGTGCCAGCACTGTGGCAACGCCCCCTGCGAGACCGTCTGTCCGGTGCTGGCCACCACCACCGGCTCGGAAGGACTGAACCAGCAGATCTACAACCGCTGCATCGGCACGCGCTATTGCGCCAACAACTGCCCGTACAAGGTGCGGCGCTTCAACTGGCTGGAGTACACCAAGGCCGCGCCCCACGCCTCGCACATGGAGGATCCGCTGGGGCGCCTGGTGCTGAACCCCGACGTGACGGTGCGGACGCGCGGGGTCATGGAAAAATGCAGCCTGTGCGTGCAGCGCATCCAGCTGGGGAAGAACCAGGCCCTGCAGCAGCGGCGCGAGATCGGCGACGGCGACGTGCAGACCGCCTGCCAGCAGAGCTGCCCCACGGGCGCCATCACCTTCGGCGATCTGATGGATCCGGGCAGCCGCGTTGCCCGCCTGCTGAAAAGCCCGCGCGCCTACCAGGTGCTGGCAGAGCTGGGCACGCGCCCCAACGTCGGCTACCTCAAGCGCGTCCGACGGCCGTTGCCCACCGCCGGAGAGAAACCATGAGCGCGCCGCCCACGGAATTCAGCGGCGCGTCGCCAGACATCTACGCGGCCGCCGCCGCCCCCTTGCCGCCGCCGCGCTGGGTGGAAGGCAACCCCAGCCCGGCGCAGATCACCGCCGACATCGCCGCGCCGCTGGAAGGACGACCTGGAAAGGGCTGGTGGATCTGTCTCGGCATCGCCCTCGCCGCCCTGGCCAACCTGGGCGTGATGGTCAGTTACCTGTTCGCCAAAGGGATCGGCGTGTGGGGCCTGAACAACAGCGTCGGGTGGGCCTTCGACATCACCAACTTCGTCTTCTGGTTGGGCATCGGCCACGCCGGCACCTTGATCTCGGCGGTGCTGCTGCTGTTCCGCCAGAAATGGCGCACGTCGATCAATCGCTCGGCCGAAGCGATGACCATCTTCGCCGTGATGTGCGCCGGGCTGTTTCCCCTCATCCACATGGGGCGGCCCTGGGACGCCTTCTTCATCTTTCCTTATTTCCCCAACCAGCGCGGCCCCCTGTGGGTGAACTTTCGTTCGCCGCTGGTGTGGGACGTGTTCGCCATCAGCACGTACCTGACCATCTCGCTGGTCTTCTGGTACCTGGGGATGCTGCCCGACCTGGCCACCCTGCGCGATCGGGCACGGGCGCGCATCAAACGACTGATCTTCGGCACGCTGAGCCTGGGCTGGAACGGGTCGCACCGGACCTGGTCGCGTTACGAAGTGGTCAGCCTGGTGCTGGCCGGACTGGCCACGCCGCTGGTGCTGTCGGTGCATTCGATCGTCAGCACCGATTTCGCCACGTCGCTGCTGCCCGGGTGGCACACCACCATCTTCCCGCCGTACTTCGTGGCCGGGGCGATCTACTCGGGCTTCGGCATGGTGCTGACGCTGCTGATCATCACGCGCCAGACCATGCACCTGCAGCGGTACATCACCTTGAACCACCTGGAGGCGATGGCCAAGGTCACGCTGGTCACCGGATCGCTGGTCAGCTACGCCTACGCCACCGAATTCTTCGGCGCCTGGTTCGGCGGCAACATCTACGAGCGTTACCACTTCATCAACAGAGCCACCGGGCCGTACGCCTGGTGCTTTTACCTGATGGTGCTGGGCAACGTGCTGACGTCGCAGGTGCTGTGGTTCAGACGGGCCCGTCGCAGCGTGGTCGTGCTGTTCATCGCCTCGATCCTCATCAATGTCGGGATGTGGTTCGAGCGCTTCGTGATCATCGTGGTGTCACTGCACCGGGCGTTCTTGCCGTCGGGGTGGGGAATGTTCTATCCGACCGCCGTCGACGTCGGCGTGCTGGTGGGCAGCTTTGGGCTGTTCTTCACCTGCTTTCTTTTGTTCATTCGCTTTCTCCCCATGATCGCCATCTGGGAGATCAAGGGCGTCGCTGCCGAAAGCAGGCACGAAGGCAGGGACAATGACGGCTGACCACAACGGGTTCCTGGTGGCCACGTTCTCCGATGCCGACGACTTGCTGGCGGCGGTTCGCCCGCTGCACCGCGAACGCTTTCCCATCTACGACGTGTTCGCGCCGTATCCGATCCACGGCCTTGACCAGGCGATGGGCATCCGGCGCACGCGCCTGCCGCTGGTGACGCTGCTGGCGGGATTGTGCGGCCTCAGCGTCGCCCTGTTTTTTCAGTACTACACCAACGTCTTCGACTGGCCGCTCAACGTCGGTGGAAAACCGGACAACTCGACCCTGGCCTTCGTACCGGTCTGCTTCGAGCTGACCGTGCTGTTTGGCGGCCTGGCCACGGTCGGCGCGCTTTTTCTGCGCACGCGCCTCTATCCGGGCAAGCGCGAGAGCTTGCCGGTCGAACGGGTCACCGACGATCGCTTTGCCCTGGTGCTGCGTGTACCCCTCGATTTCGCCGACGCAGAGCGGGCCCGCCAGTTGCTGATCGAAAACCGCGCCGAGCGCATCGACGAAAGGAACGCGCCACCATGACCCGCTTGATGGTCGCCGTCGCCGTCGTCGTCGTCGTCGTCGGTGCTGCCACGGCCGGCTGCCAGGCCACCCGCCACAGCCGGGCCCGCGAGTACATGCCCGACATGGTCCGCAGCCCCTCCTACAAGGCCTTCGCCCCCAACCTTGCCACCGGCGACGGTTTGACGTTGCGACGGCCGGTGCCAGGGACCATCGCCCGCGGCCAGCACCCGTTTCATTTCTTGCCCGGCGAACCCGAAGCGATCCGCGCCGGCGCGGCGCTGCGCAGTCCGCTGGCGCCCACGCCGTCGGTGCTCGACGACGGCAAGGGGCTGTTCGGCATCTACTGCACGCCCTGTCACGGCGACAGCGGCAAGAGCGACGGTCCGCTGGCGGGCAAGATCCCGCCGCCACCCGCCTATCGATCGGAGCGGGTCATGGCCTTCACGCCCGGCCGCATGTTTCACGTGCTGACGCTGGGCTCGGGAAAAATGCCCTCCTATGCGGCCCAGCTGTCTCCCGACGAGCGCTGGAAGGTGATCGCCTACGTCCGCACCACCTTGCAAGGAAAGCCAAGCGAGCAAAGGCAGCAAAAGGAGGACGTCCAGTGACAGCCCATCACGCCCATCCTGCTTCTTTTTCACCGATCCTCTCACGCAAGGCGCGCCTGGTGGCCGGCCTGCTGGTGGGGTTCTCCTCGGGCGTGACGGTCCACGGGCTTTTCTTCCACGCGCCCGATATCTGGCCCAGCTTGCTGCTGGGCGCGTTCTGTTTTCTGTCGCTGGGCGTGTCGGGCCTCTTCTTCTTCGCCAGCCAGCGCCTCTCCGGCGCGCGCTGGTCGGCGGGGCTGCGCCGCGTTCCCGAGGCGCTGATGCTGCTTTTGCCCTGGGCCGCGCTGGGCATGCTGGCCGTTTATTTCGGGCGGCACGCCCTTTATCCCTGGACGCACGAAGGCGCCTTTGCCGGCGATCCACCCATCGCCGGCCGGAGCCGCTATCTGACGGAGACCGGCGTCTTCTCTCGCGCGGTCCTTTCCTTCACCATCTGGACCCTGGCCGCGTGGCGGCTGCGGGCCATCTCGCTGGCGCAGGATCGCCAGCCCGCCGCCAACCTGGTCACGCACGCCGCCCTGAACCGCACCGCCGCCCTGTTCGTGGTGCTGTTCGCGCCGACCTTCACCTTCACCGTCTACGACTGGATCCTCTCGCTGGAGCCGCACTGGTTCAGCACGATGTTCGCCGTCTATGTTTTCGCCGGCACCTTCGTGCAGGGGATCGCCGCCGTCACCCTGGCGGTGGTGCTGCTGCGCCGTCGCGGTTTGCTGTCCCACGTCGTCGGCGACGAGCAGCTGCACGATCTCGGGAAGATGCTCTTCGCCTTCTCGATCTTCTGGGGATACATCTGGGTCAGCCAGTATCTGCTGATCTGGTACGGCAACCTTCCCGAAGAGGTCCCGTACTATGTCAAGCGCACCCGCGGTCCCTGGCTGTTCCTGTTCGCGCTGAACTTCGTCCTCAACTGGCTGGTGCCGTTCCTGGTGCTGCTCTCGGCGCGAGCCAAACGCAATGTGCGCCTGCTGGCCGGCGTGTCGGTGGTGTTGCTGGTGGGCCACTGGCTGGATCTGTACGTGATGATCATGCCGACCCAGCCGGTGGCGGTGGCGCCCGGTCTGTACGCGGTCGCCGTCGCCGCCGGGGGCGCCGCGCTGGCGTTCTTGCTGGTGGCCGCCAACCTGGCGCGCGCCCCGCTGTATCCGGAGAACGATCCGGTCCTGGTCGACGCGCGTGCCCCCGGGGCCATTCATTTCTGACAGGAGTCACTGATGCGGTTGGTGAAGATCATCGTGCTGATTCTGACAGCCGCCGGCCTCACCGCCGCCGTCACCGGTGCCCAGGCCCCCGCCCTGGATCTGCCGAACCGCATCCCGGAGGCCGCCCCCTACGTCACCGCCGAGGCCCGCCTCATGCCGCCGCCTTACGAAGAATACTGGCAGACCCAGAATCACCCCGGGCAATGCCAGACCTGCCACGCCCGCATCTTCGACGAGTGGAACGGCTCGATGATGTCGAATTCGTGGCGCGACCCGGTGTGGCGGGCGGCGTTTCTTCTTCTGTCGCGCGCCGTCTCCACCGACGGCGACTGCGGCACGCCGTCGCCGCCCGACGGCACGCCCCGGGCGACCCACAACCCGTTCGCGGTCGCCGGCGCCTGCGAGTCGCGGTTCGATCTCGGCACCCAGCACGTCACGCTGTCGCGGCCGGGCTCGCTGCTCGACTCGT
>JAXDMH010000022.1:0-10638 GCA_034666225.1 Myxococcales bacterium | reverse complement strand
CGAGTTCGATCCCAACCCGACCTCGACGACCAAGCACCCGGTCGCGCCGTTCGAGCTGGCCTCCCGTCTCTCGTACTTTCTGTGGAGCAGCGCTCCCGACGACGCCCTCCTGGACGCGGCGGCTGACAATTCGCTGATCCAGGACGCCAAGCTGCGAGCCACCGTGGAACGCATGCTGGCGGACCCGGTGAAGAGCGGCCGCTTCGTGGAAAACTTCGTGGGCCAGTGGCTGGGCGCGCGCAAGCTGCCCGAGCACCCCGCCGACGACAAGCTGTTCCCGCAGTGGTCGTCGCAGCTGGCGAGCTCGCTGACCCAGGAGATGTATCTGTACTTCACCGAGTTCTTGAAGGGCGATCGGCCGTGGGTCGACTTCATGACCGCCGACATCAACTTCGTCGACGCCAATGTGGCCAAACTTTACGGTGTGCCCGCCAGCACCACGCCCGGCTTTCAGCAGATGGAGATCAAGACCGACAAGCGCGTCGGGTTCGCCGGACTGGGCGGTTTCTTGGCGGTGACGTCGCTGGGTGATCGCACGTCACCGACGCTGCGCGGCCGGTGGATCCTCCGCAACCTCTTGTGCTCGAACCCGCCGGACCCGCCCGCGGACGTGGTCGCCGATCTGGCCGCCAGCGGTCTGGATCCCACCAAGAACGTTCGCGTGGCGCTGGAAGAACACCGCAAGAAGCCGTCGTGCGCCGCCTGCCACTCGGCGTTCGATCCCATGGGTCTGTCCCTGGAGCAATTCGACGCCATCGGCAGCTTCCGCACGACGTACGTGGACGGGACGACGATCGACGCCAGCGCCGAGTTGGCCGGGGTCAAGTTCAGCGGCCTCGACGGCCTGGCGGACGTGGTCAGCAAGAACGCCAAGTTCTCCGAGTGCGTGTCGGACATGCTGTTCAAGTACGGTCTGGGACGCACCATCGATGAACCGACCGACCGTCCTTATCTGAATCAAGTTCAGACCGCGTGGAAGAAGGGTGCCCCCACCCTTCGCAACTTGGTCCAGTCGTTGGTTCTCGCGGAGACCTTCCGCTATCGCCATGGCTCTGCCGCAAACTAAGGAGCAATCGAGATGAAGCGGTCTGTTTCTAGAAGAACGTTCCTGCGCGGTGCAGGTGTGGCCGTCACCCTGCCTTGGATGGAGTCGCTGGCCCCGCGGTTGGCGTCAGCGCAAAGCGTGGTCCCGCTGCGCTACATGCCGATCTTCTTGCCGATGGGGGCCAGCGAAAGCTGGAAACCCACGGCCACCGGCACAGGCGCCGCCTGGCAATTGCCGGGAATTCTGGAGCCTCTCGTGCCCTTGAAGAGCAAGATCACCGTCCTTAGCAACTTTGAGAACGGATCGTCGTTCAATGCAGACGGCAGCTCCAGCGTCGAGCCCAGTCACGGCCGGCAGCCGGGAGCCTGGTTGAATTGCATCGACCCGAGAGTCACGCGGGCCGCGGCAGGCGCCGGTGCCCCGGAGATGAACCGGACGTCGACGGATCAATTGATGGCGCAGGTGCCGGCCATCGTCGGGAACACGCCCATCAAATCGCTGCAGGTCGGTCTCTCCACCTGGTTCAGCGACTGCGACCAGGGGTCCCCCTGCTCGGACAGTCGCACCATCTCCTGGAGCGACACGATGAAGCCGATGTACAAGTCGGTCGACCCGCTGGAGGTCTTCAACAAGCTGGTCGGCGTCGTCTCTACCACCCCAGGCGGCATGCCGGATCCTGGGCTGCAGAAACGTATCGCCCTAAACAAGAGCATTCTCGACGCCGTCGCCGAGAATTCCACCCGAACGCAGAATCGCCTGGGGAAGGGCGACAAGGCCAGGCTGGATGGCTTCCTCACCAACGTTCGCGCTGTCGAGAAGCAGGCGACGTCGATGTCACAGGGAATGGGCGGTCTGGCCTGCACGCCGATTGCCAAGCCGATGTACAGCGGTCCGATCCTGCCGAACGCGGCCAAGTCGAACACGGCGACGTACAGCAAGGCCACCCACGCCGACATGATGAACGACCTCATCGTGATGGCGTTCCAGTGTGACGCCACCCGCATCATCACGCACATGCTGGAGGACGAACGGTCGGAGTTCAGCTATGGGCACGTGCCGGTGCGCAAATTCACGGCGACCAGCTCGACAGTGGCCACCGGCGTCTGTGGCGAATGGCACAACAACGGCCAGCATGGCAGTAACGACGTGTTTGCCTCGATCATCCATTGGAACGTTGGCAAGGTCGCGAATCTGATGATGCGGCTGGACGCCATCAAAGAGGGTGACAAGAGCATCCTCGACAACAGCGTGATCATGTTCGGAACCCCCATGGCCGGGTTCAATGACCACGCGTGCAACAAGCTCAAGATGATGCTGATTGGCGGCGGCGGCGGCAAGCTGAAGACCGATCAACACATCGACTTCACCAAGCGCTGGCTGCGGGACCTGCACGTCACGCTGATGAAGGGTGTCTTTGGCATGACCGGGCCGGCCGTCGACGACTTCGGCATCGCGCGGGCCAACAACCCGCAGAAGATGATCAGCGAAATTCTGGCGTAAATAGCGCTGCACGGGGCCCGCCCCTTCGCAGGATCGCCTCTCGGTTGGCTCTAATGATGGGATGAACCCCAAACACGCCAGCAATCGAGCGGCCTGGCTATTTTTCTTCGGTCCGTTGGCAGCGACGGTCTTTCTTCACGCATGCGGCACGTCGCCGGTGGGGAACAACCGAAGAACGGACGGCGGCAGCGGTGATGGCTCCGCTGCCGGCTCCGGTGGAGCGAACAGCGGTTCAGGCGGATCGTCTCCGTCGGGCAGCGGCGGCGCGATGAGCGGCACCGGAGGGACCATGGGCGGCAGTGGCGGCGCGATGAGCGGCACCGGTGGCACCGTGGCCGGCACCGGAGGGACCGTGGCCGGCACCGGCGGCATGACGATGCCGGGGGGCAGCCAGACCGTCGGCCAGCGCGGCGGCGATCCCGGCCGCACCGGCCACTTCATTCGCCCGATGCTGACCAAGGCCAAGGCGGCGACCATGGCCACCGATGCCACGTTCATGACCTCGTACCTGGGCGCCCTCTCGGGCGTGCCGCTGTACGCGGAGAGCGGCCCCGGCGGCAAGGGCGCCTTCTTCGTCGCCACGCAGGCCAACAACGTTTACGCCTTCGACGAGACCACCGGCGCGCAGCTGTGGATGAAGAACGTCGGTCCGACGGCGACCGGCGGCTGCGACGGGCAGAGCAAGGGGATCATGAGCACGCCAGCCCTCGATCCCGTCAGTCGCACGCTGTACGTCGTCGCCGCGAACGGCGCCGGCACCTTCATGACGTTCCAGGTGTACGCCTTGAACAGCGACAACGGCCAGCAGCGGTGGGTGAAAGATCTGCGGCTGGCGATGGGCGAACCCGCCCCCGATTTGACGAAATCCAACCAGCGCGGCGCCCTGCTGCTGGTGAACGGCATCTTGTACATTCCGTTCGGCGGCCAGATGGGCGACTGCGCCGGCGCCCGTGGCCACGTCGTCGCCATCAACACCGCCGATAACACCAAGATCGGCGCCTGGGCCACCGGCGACGACGGCTCGGGGATCTGGGCGCCGGGCGGCATGGCCTCCGACGGCACCGGCACCTTCGCCGTCACCGGTAACCATTTTCCGAATTTATCGGCGCCGGACACGCACGCCGACAGCGAACAGGTCGTCCGCTTGACCGACCTTGCTCAGGTGGCACGCAGCAACAACAACATCTTCTTCCCGAACCGCTGGGCGGCGATGGACAGCGGCAATCTGGACTTCGGCGCCTGCAGCCCGCTGGTCATGGACGTCCCGGGCGCCACACCGGCACGCTTCGTGGCCGCGGCGTCCAAAGACGGCCACCTCTATTTCCTCGACCCAGCGAACCTGGGCGGCATGGGCGGCGAGAAGTTCGATCTGCAGTTCGCCGCCGAAGCGATGAGTGCGCTCAAGACCACGCCCGCCTCGTACGTCACCGCCAGCGGTGCGTACGTCGTGCTCAGCACGCAGGGCGCGCAGGGTTGCCCGGCGGCCGGCGGCACGGTGGTCGTGGGCGTCAAGGTGACTGTGGCAGCCGGCGCGATCAAACCGACGGTGGCCTGGTGCTCCAGCGTCGCAGGCGAGACCTCGCCCATCGTCACCACCACCGACGACAAGACCGACGCCGTCGTCTGGTGGGTGGACGGCGGCAACCTCAAGGGTGTCGACGGTGATACCGGCGCGATGGTCTTCAGCGGCGGCGGCGCCTGCTCCGTGCAGCGATGGACCTCGCCCATCGCCGCCAGGGGCGCCCGCATCGTCGCCGGTGGCGCGGGCAAGCTCTGCTCCTGGTCGGCGATGTAGTTGACCGCGCGCCGACGCGGACGATCACCGCCTAACCTTTCACGCAGACCACCTGGCGCAGGGTGTGAACCACCTCGACCAGATCGCGCTGGGCATGCATCACCGCGTCGATTGGTTTGTAGGCCATGGGCGTTTCGTCGATGACGTCGGCGTCCTTGCGGCACTCGATTCCAGCCGTGGCCGCCGCGTGATCGGCGACGGTGAAACGCCGCCGCGCCTCGCCGCGCGACATCGCCCGCCCGGCGCCGTGGCTGCAGCTCTCGAAGCTGTCGGGGTTGCCGAGGCCCCGCACGATGAACGACCGGGCGCCCATGCTGCCGGGGATGATCCCCAGCTCGCCGCGGCCGGCGCGCACCGCGCCTTTGCGGGTGACCAGGACGTCGTCGCCAAAGTGCGTTTCGCGGGCGACGTAATTGTGGTGGCAGTTCACCGCCTCAAGGCGTGCCTGGAACGGCGGCAGCTGATTCCCGCTCCGGAGCGCGGTCAGGACCTGCTCCATCATCAGCTCGCGGTTCAGCCGCGCGTATTCCTGCGCCCAGTGGACGGCGTCGACGTAGTCATCGAAATGCACGCTCCCCTCGCGCAGGTAGGCGAGATCCTGATCGGGCAGGCCGATCCCCTGGCGCCGCAGATCCTCCTTGGCCAGCTCGATGAAGTGCATGCCGATCCGGTTGCCGACGCCGCGTGACCCGCTGTGCAGCATCAGCCAGACCTGCTCCGCTTCGTCCAGGCAGACCTCGATGAAATGGTTGCCCGTTCCCAGCGTGCCCAGATGCTGCACGTGCGACCCGCGATCGAGGCGCGGGTGCTTGGCGATGATCGCGTCGTACCCTGGCCGCAACGTCCTCCAGGCGTCCCCGCTGGCGTTCGGAATGTTGTGCCAGGCGCCGCGATCGTTGGCGCGGCCGTTGTCGGTCCGGCCGTGGGGGACGGCGGCTTCAATGGCGGTTCGCACGCGGTGCAGGTTGTCGGGCAGCTCGCTGGCGCGCAGGCTGGTGCTGACCGCCATCATCCCGCAGCCGATGTCGACGCCCACCGCCGCCGGGATGATGGCGCCCTTGGTGGCGATGACGCTGCCGACGGTGGCGCCCTTGCCCAGATGAACGTCGGGCATCACGGCGACGTGGCTGTGCAAGATGGGCAGGCGCGCCATCCGCTCCAGCTGGGCGCGCGCCTCGTCCTCGAACGGTACGCCCACGGTCCACGCCTTGATCGGCGCGCCACCCTCGACGGAAAAAACCTGGTGGGTGGCGCCTGGGGCGGGCGGGGGCGGCAATTTTCGAGGCGTCTTCATCGCTGCTATCACAAGACATAGCAGCAGATGGCCGCGGAAGGGTCGCTAAGCGGCGTCGCTAAGGTGCGTCGCTACGGCTTGGTGGCGGCGACTTTCTTCGACGGACAAGGCAGGGTTCCCACCCAGTCGCCCCAGGCGATCTGGTCCGACGATTTGGCGGCGGCGTCGAGGTAACGAACGGTCTTGCCGCCTTGCCCGACCTCCTGATAGTGCAGCCACGTCTTGAATCCCTCGTCGCTGGGCGGTGACGCCACCACGCCGCACTGGGAGGCGACCTTGTCGGGCTTGCCGGCCAGAGCCTCGGTCAAAACGCGCCCGGCCAACTTGCCCCGGCTCTTGACCGGAAGCTTCAAGATCCTGGCCACGGTCAACGGAATGTCGGCGTTGCTGGCCGGGGCGCGATCGACGAACCCCGCTTTGAAGTCCGGACCCATCGCCGCCATGTTGTTGAAGATGTCCGCGCGGCCAAAGCTGCCGTGCATCCCCTGTCCCTGTTGCAGGGTGTAATCGGTGACCTCGACCGCGCTGTTCACCGGATCGCCGGCGTCGGTGGCGAAGGTCTTGAAAGCCACCACCAGCGACGGCGCCGGTGTCTGCGCCGAGCCCAGGAGACGGATGGCGGACAGGGGCAGGGTGCCCGGGATCTTTCCAGCGGCGTCGTTGACGAACAGCGCGCCCACATAGTCCTGGGCAATCAGAAAAGCGGCCAGGTCACGAATGGTGGCGCGATCCTGCTGCGCCACGTAGACGAGATCAGAACCGCCGTTGGCCGCCACGATGACCTTGGCGTCGCTGGGCCCCTTGCCGGCGCCGGCGCCCGTGCCACCGATGAGCCCGTTGCCCGCCTTGGGGCGCACCAGCTTGGTCGCCGTGGGACGCTCCCCGGTCCAGTCCACCGGGGCATAGACCTTGACGCCGCCTTCGCCGGCGATCTGCGTGTCGGGATCGAACAGCGGCAATTTCAGGTGGGCGGCAATGTCGATGGCCAGAAATCCCGGCGGGAGAAATCCTGGCGTCACGTCGGGCCCGCCGTCGGCGCTCTTGTAGACGAACTTGGCGGCGCCGCTGGCGGTCACCGTGCCGGCGGCGTCCACCTCGTGGCGACTGATGGTGGAAAAGCCGTGATCGGACGTCACCACGACGTCGGTGCTGGCCGCCAGCTTGGGATCGGCCTTCACGAAATCTAGAATCTGCTTCAGGTTGGCGTCGACGTTTTGAACCGCCAGCTTGACAGTGGGGCCGTTGATGCCGGGAGTCAGCGCGTTCAAGCTGTCGCCCTGGTTGTGCTGCGTGCCGTCCGGATCGCGCGACCAGAAGACCACCAGGAACGGTTTTCCGTCGGTACCAAACCGGGGAAGGATGACCTTGGTCAGCGCGTCGACGAAATAGCGCTGCTGAGCCACGTTGGCGGCCTTGGTTCCCGGCGCCGTGCTGGAGCCATTGAACCCATTGTCGCCCGGTGATTTCGCGGCGGCGCCGTTGCTGCGGTTGGGCGCCTTCGCCGCCAGCCCCGCCGCGGTCAGCGCTTCGATCATGGCCGGTGACAGGGGGACGCCGGCGGGATCACCGGTGCGATCGTCCATGACGATGGTGCGCGGCACGGTGGCGGCGCCGGCTGTGGGATTTCCTTCCGTCACGTCCTGCAGCAGCGTCGGCCCCAGCTTGCCGACGGCGGCGGTGTTCAGTCCTTGTCGCCGGGCCAGCGCCAGCAGGGACTCCTCGCCCAGAAAGTTCGCGCCCGGAAAATGATCGTCGACGTCGCCCAGGATCTGGTCGTCTTCGATGAACGGTGTCGGCGAACGGGGCGCCACGCCGGTGAAGCTGCCCTTGTCGAAAACAGGAAAGCCGGTCGAGATGACGTTTCCGAAGACGCCGGTGTCGCCGGGGGTGTGTCCGGTGGCCAGCGCCGATGCGTTGGGCATGGTGAACGTCGGGTAGACGGAGTGGCTGTTGGCGAAGAAGACGCCTTTTTCGCGGACGCTGGTCAGCGTGGGCGCATCACTGGGGTTCACCGAGCCCGGCCGCAGTCCATCCGCGACGAAGATGATGACGTTCCTGGCGTGCGCGGGCGCCGCGACTCCCGGCAATGCCAGGCCGATGAAGGCCACGGCACCGGTCATGATTGCAGCGACGTTCGGAAAAAGAGTGGTCGATGACATGCGTGGACCCTACCTCAATGAATCGCCTGACAATGTCAGCCAAACGAACGTCCGGTCATTTGTCACCGACCCGTTACTTTTGCGACACGAACGTGAAAAACGACGGTACGGATCGCCATCGTTCAGCAGATGATCCGCTCGCTCAAATCACTACGGGACAGCGGTCAGGTCCTGGCCGGCGCGGGCGCCCGTCGGCGGGCGCACGCCCAGCAGCGCGCTGGCCGTGCGCGTGAAGGTGGAGAAAGGGAGAGGCCCATCGACGGTGCGCCCGGCGGCGACGCGTCCGGGCGCGCGCACCAGCAGCGGAACCGCGCGGTCGTAAAGATAGGGTGAACCGTGGCTGCAGCCGAAGCCGGGGGTATAGCCGGGATCGAAGAACGCCCCCGGGGCGACCACCATATAAAGGTCGCCCGGCTGGCCGGGGCGCGTGGCCGCGCAGATCAGCTGGTCACGGGTGTCCTCGGGCGCCGGGCAGGGGCCGCGCTGGCCTTGGACCTCGACCACGTCGGCGATCCCCAGCGGCGCCAGCGTCTGCTTGATGACCGCCAGCAGCTTGGTCTGGTTGGTGGCGTCCAGCGCGCGGGCCCTGGCGCCCAGAAAAATCAGCGGGTCGGCGATGCCGGACCCCGCCAGCCAGGGGCCGGCGCCGAACGTCTGCGCCAGCGACGATTCCAGCGCGGCAACCAGGTCAGCCGCGATCAGGCGACGGCGCGGACCGCAGGGGCGTTCAAAGTGGTCGCGCACGCCCGCGCCAGCGCCCGGGCGGCACCAGGGATCGGCTGCTGTGCCGGCCAGCTCGGGCAGCGGGCTGCTGCCGTGATCGCCGGTCAACATCACCGCGTAACCGCCGGGACCGACGGCGCGGTCCAGCGCCGCCAGGAACGCCGCCAGCTGACGGTCGAGCTGGTGCAGCTCGTCCCAGGCTTCCCATGAATCGGGACCAAAGACGTGGGCCACGTAGTCGTGCGACGACAGCGACAGCGCCAGCAGCGTGGGCTGGTGATTGGCGGCGACCCTGGCCAGGGCCGCGGCCGCCAACCCAAACAGCAAACGATCGCCGGCCGGCGTGGCGCGCAGCGCCTTGGCCGAGCCGATGGCGTGCGGAAAGACGGTTCCCAGCTTTCCATAGTCGCCTTCTCCGCGTTGATCGTCGGGCGTGGCGGCGTGCGCGGCGATCCAGGCGCGGTCATCGTCGGACAAAGACCAGCCCGCGGCCATCGCGGCGACCACGGCCGCGCGACCGCCGGCGACGCCCAGCCAGGCGGGCGCCTGGGTGGCGAACGCCGTCGAGGTCACGAACGCGCCTGTTTCGGGATCCAGCCACAGCACGGCGTCGGGATGCCGGCCGCCACCGAACAGCGCGCCCCGATCCTTCAGCGAAAAGCTGAAGACCTGGCCGTCCGGACGGCTGGCCCGAAACACGTCGGCGACGGTTTCGCCCTGCAAGATGCCCAGCGAGCTGCCGGCGCGCCGGGAGAGATCGGCGTCGAACCCCAGCAGGTGGGTGCTCTCGTCGGCGAGGATCGAGCGGGGACTGCCGCCCTGGGGGCCGATCACCTCGTTGGCGACGATGCCGTTCTCCCGTGGCGTGGTTCCCGTGAACAGCGCCGCGTGCCCGGGCGCGGTGTCAGTGACCGCATGCTGGTAGCGCATCTCGCGCAGGGTGGTCCCTTCGCGGCGCAGCCGGGCAAATCCGCCGCTGGGATCCAGCGCCGGCCAGCGCTCGTCGGCCAGCCAGGCCGCCAGCTGATCGACGACGATGGTGACCAGCAGCGGCGCCGCCGTGGCGGGCGGCCCAGCGGCCGGCGTCTGCACCGTGGCCAGCGCGGCGGGCGTTCGCGCCGTGCCCGACTGACGACAAGCGGTCAGAGCGACAAGAACGACCAGAACAAGCAGCCTGGCACGACGATGGCGCCGGCCGTCTTTCAACTGAGTCATGTGAGTCATGTGAGTCATGTGAGTCATGTGGGTTCTTCAGTTGCGCGTCGATTGTGCGTCGTTCCTGTGACAAATGAGCGCATTGATGTAAGTCGGCTGTAAAAGCGGCGCGCCTGACGCCGAATTGTTGAAAACAGAGCACCGCGATTTCACCAATTCGCCACGGGTCTGTCTTTTTCGGGGCCTACGCTCGAATGCGTGCAAACACAAAAAGAAACGATCCAGTCCTCCTGGATGAAGGCAAATTCTGCACGCGGACTGTCGCGTTCGGTAGAGACATCCTCTGCCGTGACGGCCGCGGTCGGGCCCCGTTTGCGGCGCCTGGCTCTGGTGACCGACGCTTGGAAACCGCAGACCAACGGCGTGGTCAACACTCTGGTGCGGCTGGTGAAGTACCTGGAGGCGTCGGGCGTCACCGTTCAGGTGATCGCCCCCGACGGCCACCGAACCGTGCCGCTGCCCTCTTATCCCGAGATCAAAGTGGCCTGCGATCCCTGGAAGGCCATCGGTCGCATCCGCGCCTTCCAGCCCGACGCCATCCACGTCGCCACCGAAGGCCCGCTGGGATTCTGGGCGGTCGGTTGGCTGCGCCGCGAACGCATACGCTTCACCACCAGCTTTCATACGCGCTATGCAGAGTACCTCAGCGCGCGCCTTCCGGTGCCGCTGGAGTGGGGCTATCAACTGGTGCGCTGGTTCCACGAACGCGCCGACCACACGCTGGTCAGCTCGCAGTCATTGTTGAACGAGCTGCAAGAGCGGCGAGTGGGTCGGCAGTTGGTTCACTGGCCGCGTGGCGTGGACGCCACCTTCTTTCACCCCGACCAGCGCCAGGACGATCTTTACGACCTGCCGCGGCCCATCTGGCTGTACGTGGGTCGGGTGGCCGTGGATAAGAGCCTGGAGG